>CAKTSC010000084.1 GCA_934597465.1 uncultured Dysosmobacter sp. | reverse complement strand
GAATGAGCTCGAAGGCGCCGGAGGCGTCTTCGAGGGATATGCAATCCGCAGCGACGAGGCGAGGGATATGGAGCTTGCGACGACGACATCCCCCCGTGAATTTTTCTTGGGGAGCGCGAGGGGGTATTCTTTTAATTTGAAAAGAATACCCCCTCGCAAGCCGCCGATCTTCATCGGCACTCCCGCCCCCGCCCGTAGGGCGGGATATCCCGGCCCCGATCCGGGGCCAAAAGCCACCGGGCTTCCCCTGCCCCCCGGTTGCCAACCGCCCCCCATTCTCCCTTTTCAATCCTCAATTCAAAACCGGATAACTTCCCCCTCCCTTGGGCACCCTAAGGAAAACCCCCACCGGGAGGAATCAAACATGGACATGACCCCCAAGGAATACCAGACTTACGTGAAAGCCAAAGCCCCCAAGTCCCCCATCGTCCGGGACTGCCTCCGGGCCTTCCTGGTTGGCGGCCTCATCTGCACCCTGGGCCAGGCCATCCAGAACGGCTGGCTGGCCGCCAGCCTCAGCCGGGACGACGCCGGAGCCGCCACCGCCTGCACCCTGGTGCTGCTCTCCGCCGTTCTCACGGGCCTCAACGTCTACAACAACATCGGCCGCTTCGGCGGGGCCGGGTCCCTCATCCCCATCACGGGCTTCGCCAATGCCGTGGTCTCCCCCGCCATCGACTTCAAGGCCGAGGGGATCGTCACCGGCATGGCCGCCAAGATGTTCACCGTGGCGGGGCCGGTGATCGTCTTCGGGTCCCTGGCGTCGGTGGTCTACGGGGTGGTTCTGATGCTGCTCCGTTAGGAAAAATCGGCCGGATTTCCCGTTGCCGCCGCCCTTTTCCCTGTGCTAGCATGGGATCAGAGAGAAGCCCCGGCCAGGCCGGGGCGGAAAGGGGAACTGACCCATGGAGAAAACCTATACCATGCAGGATGTGGCTACGATGACCGGCCTCACCACCCGGACCCTGCGGACCTACCAGCAGCAGGGCTTCCTGCGGGGCGAGAAGGAGAACGGCGTCTGGCGCTTCACCGACGAGGCCCTGGAGGGCTTCTTCCGGAATCCCGCCGTGCTGCCCGCCGTCCGGGCCCGGCAGCACAGCATCGTCTATGACTTCGTGCTGCAGAACCGCAAGGCCCAGGACGAGCTCTGCGCCGTCTGGGACATCCGGACGGAGGACGGGGAGGCCGTCTCCGCCTTCCTCTGCGCCGAGATGGAGCGCCGCCAGGGGGGGCTGCGCTTCACCTTCCTTCAGACCGGGGGGAGCGCCCGGGTGATCCTCTGCGGGGAGCCGGAGGCGGCCCTGGATCTTCTCACCGCCCTTCGCCGCTTCCGGGAGGAAGCCTGAGACGGACTGTAAACCGGCGGCTCCCGGGGGAGATCCTCCCCCGGGAGCCGTGTTCTTTCCCCGAAAAGCCTTCCCTTTCCCCCAATTTTCCGCTATACTGGCAGCAGAAAGGGGGTGCCGCGCCATGATCTTTTTCACCGCGGACACGCACTTCGGCCACGGGAATGTGATCCGCTTCTGCGGCCGTCCCTTCCCCTCCGCCGGGGAGATGGACGAGGCGCTGATTCAGAACTGGAACGCCCGGGTGACGGGAAACGACACGGTCTACATCCTGGGCGACCTCTTCTTCCGGAGCGCCGACGCCGAGGAAGTCCTCCGCCGCCTGAAGGGGAAGAAGCGCCTCATCGTCGGCAACCACGACAGCTCCTGGATGACGAAGTTCGATTACTCCCGCTACTTCCTCAGCGTGGACAAATTCCTGGAGACCTCGGACGGCAAGCGCTCCCTCACTCTCTGCCACTACCCGCTCCTCACCTGGAAGCACGCCCAGCGCTCCTACATGATCCACGGCCACATCCATAACGACACCTCCGCCGACTACTGGCCCCTCCTGGCCGCCCGGGACAACGTCCTCAACGCGGGCGTGGACATCAATGCCTTCCGTCCGGTCTCCTTCGACGAGCTCCTGGAGAACAACCGCCGCTTCAAGGCCGGACACCCAGCCTGACCGCCCCGCCGCCAGACCACCGCAACGAATAACTCTCCGTTGCTTCCCCGACCCCTCCAATACCCCGTAGGGGCGGCCCTACGCGGCCGCCCCATCCCCGTCCCCCGCAGACTCCATTCTCAATCTCCCCCAAAAACCAAAGTCCCCGCGTGCCTGGCACGCGGGGACTCCCATTCCATATTGCGTTTTCCGGCGCAAAAACCCCTCAGTCAGTCTTGGGTTCCTTCCCCCGGAGCTTTTTCCCCAGGCCCAGGCGGCCAGGGAGCCCAGCAGGCAGCTGAAGGCCAGGGTGCCCAGGATCAGCACCCAGACGTCGCTCCAGCGGCGCTCCACCACCTGCCAGAGAAGCTCAAAGAGCAGGTAGAGCCCCAGGGACACGGCGATGGTTTCCCACCGGTTCCGGCCCCGGAGCTGATAGTGGCCGATGAGGAAGGAGATCACAAATCCTGGGATCAGGCAGTAGGTGGCCGAAAAGTCCATCTGAACGATCAGCGGAAATCTCATAGCTGCGCTCCTTCTCCCGGCCTCACGCCGCCGGATCCTTCCCCATCTTGATCCTCCACATCACCCGGGATGCCAGGAACCCCAGGCAGCAGCTGAGCCCCAGCACGCCCAGGATCAGGATCCAGACGTCGTCCCAGTGCCCGTCCGCCTGCTGCCACAGGATCTCGCAGAGGAGGTAGACCGCGAAGCTTACCCCGGCCGCCGCCCGCCACTTCCGGGGCTGCAGCAGCCAGACGCCCACCGCAAGGCTCGCCCCAAAGCCAGGCAGCAGGGGCAGCACCTGGGGGAGCGCCATCTGAATGATCAACGGGAATTCCATACAAAACTCCTTTCCATCCGATTCATCCATTGGCATCTTCCTTCCTTCACCATAGCAAAGAGACCGGATTCTGTCAACCATTCCGCGAAAAAGTTCACAAAAAAGGACGCCGCGGGTGCGGCGTCCTTCCTTTCTCACGGCAGAAATGCGATGTAGAGCTCCGGCGTTTCCTCCTCAGCGTCCCGGCACATGCGCCGCAGGGAGCGCATGTAGGAGGGCAGGCGCTCCTCCGCCCCGGCGCAGCCGGTGAAGACCACCCGCCACCCCGCCGCCCGCTCCGTCAGGAAATCGTAGAGGGCGTCCAGGTTCCAGGCCTTGTTCTCCGGCAGGGGCAGGGCCTCGGAGAGGCGCTGCCGGGCCTGGGCGGGGGTGTCCACATCCGTCAGGTCGATGCGAATGTCCATCCTCAGCCCTCCTTGCCGTAGAGCAGCGTGAAGCTCTCGTAGTGATCCTCGGTGTAGTAGATGCGGCCGTCGTCGGCGTAAACCAGCCGCTTGGCGCCCCGGCGGTCGGCCCCCAGGGTGTCAATGTCGCACTCGTGGTAGTCGCCGTCGGGTAGCGTCCCCTCGTAGTTGCCGAAGCGGTCGCCGCCGATGCACATGCCCGGGGCGTAGGGCTCCAGGGAGCCGCCCTCCCAGCCGAGAGCCCGGGCCTCCTTCTTGGTGATAAAGTTCCCGGGCAGATGCCCATAGGCCGCAAGGTACGCGGCCACATCCTGGGCGCTTGTATAGCTGCCGTCCTCCGGTAGGGCCTCCTCCCGGGATCCGTTCCCGGGAACGTCCTCCTGGGAAGTGCCCGGCAGGGCGCTGCCGTCCTGGGAGCCCCAGTCCTCCCCATAGGCGCTGCCGCCGAAGGAGACATCCCCCGCCGGGGCCGCGCCGCAGCCGGAGAGCAGGCCCAGCAGCAGGGCCAGGGACAGGAATACCGCGCCGAAGCGCCGGAGCGTAAGCTTCATGGTGTCCGCCTTTCCCCTCCCGAGGGAGGTGTCCGCCGATGGGCGGAAATATGTTTTGATTTTAACATACTCCGCCGGGAAAGGCAACCGTCAGAATCCGCCCTTTGCCCAAAAGAATGCGCCCGGCGGAAGTCTCCGCCGGGCGCTGGGTCTTATTTAAGCGCCTTCCTCCGGGAAGAAGGCCCGGATGCGCTCCCAGTCCACGTCCTCCCGGGGCATCCAGAAGACCCCCCGCCCGCTGGCCCAGCCGAAGCCCGGCGTCACCGTCCGGCTCCGGAGCTCCCGGAGCACGTGGTACTGGTTCAGGGCCACGGAGAGGGTGGGACTGCCGCCGTCCTCCACCTGGCCAAGGCTCCGGAGCTCCCAGACCGGGATCTCCGCCAGCTCCGCCAGCAGCCGCTCCGGCTCCGGGCACGTCCGCAGCCGCCCGTCCGCCTCCGTCAGGGTGATCTCCACATCCATCCCCTCCCAGCCCTCCGGGAGGGCCAGCTCCCCCAGCGTCCCCTGGGCGGTGCTGATGGCGCAGCGCCCCCAGGAGAGGAAGAGGGCCAGCGTCACCGCCGCGAGAAGCACCGTGCCTGACCGGTGCTTCCGGGGCTTCAGGACGTTTTCCAGCCGGTAGCGCAGGCTCTTCCCCCGGGCGGAGAGACAGGTGGTGAAGCCCCGGCCCTCGGCGGCGGACTGGAGCAGCAGCCGGGCGTAGCTCCGCCGCTGCTCCCCGTCACGGCCCGCCAGCACGATCTCGTCGCAGGAGAGCTCCAGGTCGTCGCAGCCCTTCTCCGCCGCCAGCCACACCAGGGGGTTGAACCAGCAGAGCCCCTGGCAGAAGGCCAGAAAGACCTTGGTGTCGATGTCCCGGCGCTGCAGGTGGTGGAGCTCATGGGAGAAGAGGAAGCGCAGCTCCTCCTCCGGGTAGTCCCACTCCGGCAGGACGGTGGCAAACTGCCGCAGTCCCCGCCGCAGGGAAAGGGGAGCCACCGCCGCCGGGGCGCGGAGCAGCCGGATCTCCTGCCCCTCCAGCCGCAGCTCCGCCCGCACCTCCCGCCAGACCCGCAGCACATGCCCGTCCTCCTCCGGATAGGCATCCCGCAGCAGCGCCCGGCGGAAGCGGAGGTCGCTCAGGCATCGCCAGCCGAAGACCCCCAGGAAGCCTGCCAGCCACACCCGGCCCAGCCCCTCCGGCAACCCCTCCGGCAGGGGAAGCACCAGGAGGGGGATCCTCCGGTACCGGAGGAAGAGGTTCATGGCCGCGGCCAGAAAGCTGGGCGCCAGCCAGAGGGTGGCGCAGAGCCGGGCAGAGAATTCCCGCCGCAGCAGCGGCAGGAAAAACAGCAGAAGGAGGAAATAGAGACTGAGATCCATCGTGGCCTCCAGCATCGGCAGGACGGCCCTGCCGATGCCGCCCCAGAAGAAGGCGGCCAGAGCGGCAATGCTCAGCAGCAGGAACGCGAAGTTCCCCGGGGAGCGGTAAACATTGGTGAAGTGCTCCTGGGTGTAGAAGTCCGACCGCTCCCCGCTCTCCCATTGCCCGGCCCGCCGGAACCCATGCCCCACCGAAGCCGCCAGCACGATCCCCAGCCCGATCCGCAAGACCCAATTCCAATCCATCGGGATCCCTCCATTTCCCCGTGACCTTTCCCAAGCCAACTGCCGGCTCTCCCCCGAAAGAGCAGCAAAGCCATCGACAACGCCCCGGATATCCGCATTGGCGCTCTGCCCCTCGTACCATCCCATCATCTCCCGTAGGGGCGGGCCTCTGCGCCCGCCCGGGATCGCCAGGATACAACGCCCGGCCCCCAAAAGAACGGAAAGCCATCGACAACGCCCCAACGGATATTTCCGCTCCGTTCCCAGAGCCAATGGGCCGGGCTATCCTCCGGTCACAGACTCCCGCCCGCTGCCCCACCCGCTCCGCATCGGAGCAACATCCGCAGCAGGGAGGGACGCAAAAGCTCAGCCCAACGGCAACTCCCGGCGGCGACCGGCCCCGGCCTACCGGGACGCGCCCCCACTTACCCCAGCTCGCCGTCCTCCAGCATCCGCCGTAGCTCCTCGATCTCCTCCTTCGGGATCCCGCCGTCGCAGAGGGACACGGCGAAGCTCCGCAGCGACCCGCCGTAGAGCCGGTCGAGCAGCTCCCGGCTCTCGGCGGCCAGGTAGTCCCGCCGGGAAATGAGGGGGGTGTAGGCGTTGCTGCGCCCCTCCTTCGCCACGGCGAGAAAGCCCTTCTCCACCAGCCGCGTGAGATAGGTGAGGATGGTGCTGGGCGCCAGGTGCTTCGCCCCCAGGGCCTGCTCGATGCTGTGCCGCTCCACCGGCGGCTCCAGCTCCCAGAGCAGCAGCATGATCTCCCGCTCCCCCTCCGGCAGTCTCCGGATCTTTCCCAAGCGCCCCACTTCCTTTCAAAGTATTCTACAACCGTAGAATATCAGATTCGCCCTGCCTTGTCAATCGGAATTTCTACAATCGTAGAAATAAAAAATCCCCAATGCCACGGTCAGATCCCCTGAGCCAAACAAGGGTAAAACCGGGAGAATTTTGGGCGGGGGAGAGGAC
>CAKTSC010000083.1 GCA_934597465.1 uncultured Dysosmobacter sp. | reverse complement strand
ACCGGGGGCTTCCAGTTCTCCAACACCACGGCCTACACCCACATCGTGGCGGCGGCCCTGATGGAGACCGGCATCGATTATCAGACTGTTAATAAGGTCTTCTTCCGCACCAAGACCCGCAAGCGCCTGGCCCTGGAGGCGGACATGCTGACGAACCTCGAATACTTTGACCGGGAGCGGGTGGCCTTCCTCTACGTGCCCCGCTCCCTCATGGAGCGCCTCCGGGCCACGGAGAGCGACGCCGAGGAGCTGAGCTCCCTGGGCGCCCAGATCCAGGGGGTGGACTGCGCCGTGACCTTCCGGGAGCTGGGGGAGGGGGAGTGGAAGCTCTCCGTCCGCACCGGCGACCGGGTCAACGCAACGGAGGTCTGCCGGGCCATGGGCGGCGGCGGCCACGCCCGGGCGGCGGGCTGCACCGTGCAGGCCGACCTCCCCGAGGTCAAGCGCCGGTGCCTTGCCGCCATCGCCGCCAATGTGCCGGATTTTGAAGGTTGATACCGGAAAGGAGCCCCGCCATGCCTGACGGCATCCTCATCGTCGATAAGCCCGCCGGATGGACGAGCATGGACGTCTGCGCCAAGCTCCGGGGCATCCTGCGGGAGAAGCGGGTGGGCCACGCCGGGACGCTGGATCCCATGGCCACCGGCGTGCTGCCGGCCTTCGTGGGCCGGGCCACGAAAGCCGTCTCCTTCGCGGAGAGCGGGGAGAAGGAGTACCTGGCCGCCCTGCGCTTAGGCGTGGTGACGGACACCCAGGACATCACCGGGGAGGTGCTGGAGACCCGGGACGCCTCCGCCGTGACGGAGGCCGACCTCCGGGCCGTCCTGCCCCGCTTCACCGGGGAGATCGCCCAGATCCCCCCCATGTACTCCGCCGTGAAGGTCAACGGCCAGCGGCTCTACGCCCTGGCCCGGAAGGGCCGGGAGGTGGAGCGGAAGCCACGAAATATCACCATCTTTGAGCTGGAGCTGAGTGGCCGGAACGCCGAGGGGGACTTCCTCCTCCGCTGCCGCTGCTCCAAGGGGACGTACCTCCGCACCCTCTGCCACGACATCGGCGCATCTCTCGGCTGCGGCGGCGCCATGACCGCCCTGCGCCGCACCATGGCGGCGGGCTATACCCTCCCGGAGGCCGTGACGCTGGAGGACATCCAGGAAAAGGGCGCGGCCCTGCTCCGGCCCCTGGACAGCCTTTTCGCCGCCTGCCCCGCCTACACCGTCCCCACGGAGGGGCGGGAGCGCCGGGTGCTCTGCGGCAATCCCATCACCGCCCCGGGCCTGCGAGACGGCACCTACCGGGTCTACGGCCGGGCGGGGGACTTCCTCTGCCTCTCCCGGGCGGAGGGGGAGACCCTCACCGCCATCAAAAATTTCTTCGGGGGCTGACCCCGCTCATCCCAAAGGAGGGACTTTCCCCATGCAGGAACGTGTCATCGCCCTGGGCTTTTTCGACGGCGTCCACCTGGGCCACGGGGCCCTGCTCCGCCGCGCGGCGGCGGAGGCGGCGAAGCGCGGCTGTGAGAGTGCCGTCTTCACCTTCGACCGTCCGCCCAAGGAGGTCATCACCGGCGTCCCCTGCCCCCTCATCAACTCCCCGGAGGATCGCTCGGCCCTGGTGCGGCGGCTCTATGGCATCGATGAGATGCTGATGGTGCCCTTTGACGACGAGATGCGCACCACCCCCTGGGATCGCTTCGTGACGGAGATCCTGGTGGGCCGCTACGGGGCCGTCCACCTGGTGGCGGGTCACGACCACCACTTCGGTCATAAGAACCAGGGCTCGCCGGAGCTTCTGAAGGCGAAGTGCGCGGAGCTGGGCCTGGGCTGCGACATCATCCCCGCCGTGACCCTGAACGGCGTCACCGTCAGCTCCACCCATATCCGGAAACTGCTGGAGGAGGGGGACGTGGAGACCGCCCGGGCCTTCCTGGGCCACCCCCACGTGCTGACCCAGACCGTGGGCCACGGGCGGCGGCTGGGCCGCACCATCGGTATCCCCACGGCCAACCTGGTGGCCCCGCCCCACGTGCTGCTGCCAAAGCGCGGCGTCTACGCCGCGAAGGTCACCCTGCCGGACGGCCGGGCCTTCGGCGGCGTCACCAATGTGGGCGTCCGCCCCACGGTGAACAACGGCCAGGATGTCACCGTGGAGCCCTGGATCCTGGACTTCGACGGCGACCTCTACGGCCAGACCCTCCGGGTGGAGTTCTACCGCCGCCTCCGGGATGAGCGGAAGTTCGAGTCGCTGGAAGCCCTGAAAGCTCAGATCCAGTCCGACGCCCTCCGCACCCGGGAGGCCTTCCCGGAAATGGGACTCTGAGAATAGGAAAGCGCCCGATCCGAAAGGATCGGGCGCTTGTCTGTCGCTTTCCGTCAGGCTTCCGCTTCCCCGGTGCTCCGGGCCGGGACGGCCTCCGCCGGATGGTGCAGGCGCAGCAGCTCCAGCAGGAAGGCCCCGCCCCCCAGGAAGAAGCAGCGGTAGCCGAGCCCCAGGGGATCCGCCGCCGCGGCAAGGCAGAGCACGGTTCCCCAGGCAGCCGCCGGCAGGAAGCGGCGGCTGCGCCCCGCGCCGAAGGCGAAGCCCGACGCCAGGTAGAGGGCCAGGCACAGCACCGTCATGGCCAGCAGGGGCAGGTAGTAGCGCTGGAGGGAGGGATCCCGGGACAGCTCCCGGAAGCAGAGCACCAGCCGGATCACCAGGGCCGTTATCGCCGCCAGGAGCAGCAGGCTGTTGGGCTCCGCCCGGCGGCCCTCCTGCCGGGGATGGCCCAGCACGCAGAGGACGCAGACCCCCGCCAGCGCCGCCAGCGCGGCGGAGAGCAGGTCGCCGGCGGAGAGGGCCCCGTCGTAGAGGATCTCATACCCGTCGTCGGATACCACCGGCGTCCGGGACTTCATCAGCGTCAGGGCGGCGGAGGCCAGCCAGAGGAGCCCCCCGGCATAGGCCAGGATGGGCGCGCCCTGGGCCGGAAAGGCCGCCCGGAGGGAGGCCGTCTCCGTGACCCCCGCCGGGGCGGAGCGGCCCCGCAGCAGGAAAAGCAGGGCGGCCGCCGCCAGGAAGGCGGGCAGCAGGATACCCCAGGGACTGCCGGGAACGGCCAGGCCGGTGTCCGCCTCAAAGCCGGAGGTCTGCTGCAGCTTCCGCAGGCAGAAGGCGCAGCAGCCCCCCAGAAGGGCCATGCCGGGCCAGGGATTCTTGAACTTCTTCATGTGCTCCTCCCATTGTCACCGCGGCGGGCCGCGGGGGATCTCATTTCTCCCTATCATACCACGCGCCGCCGCCTTTGTCCACGCAGGAAACGGGCGGAAGCGAAAAAAGTCCGCCCGCCCCGCCGTTTCCCCGGCCCCGGGGGCCGTTTCCGGCGATCCCCCCTTGCCGAAGGGGCGGGAATGGAGTAGAATGGGGGGCATCACCCCGGGCGCGGGCATGTCCGCCCCCGGGCAAGCATACACTGTGCCAGCGGACACGCCTCCCCGCCGGGGAGGGGAAGGGAGGGCCCATGGGAAGGAAAGCAAAATCGAACCGGGAGGAGCTGCGCCACGCTCTGGGGGTGTCCCTGGCCCTGCTGCTGGCGCTGTTCCTGCTGCCGCTTTTCACCGTCACGGCGGTGCGGCAGCACCGCGCCGCCGCGGAGCAGCCGGAGGAGCCCATCCACCTCCTGCCCCCGGGGGAGATCGACAGCGCCGAGACCGTCCGGGTGCTGGACGGCGGCACCGTCACGGAGATGACCTTCGCCGACTACCTCCAGGGCGTCCTCCGGGCGGAGATGCCCGCCTCCTTTGAGGAGCAGGCCCTCTGCGCCCAGGCGGTGGCCGCCCGGACGTATACCCGCTACAAGATGCGAAGCGGCGGAAACCACGGCGATACCGCCGATGTCTGCACGGATCATACCTGCTGCCAGGCCTACCTCTCCCGGGAGCGGGCCGCCGCCAACTGGGGGGAGCAGGCGGAGCGCAATGAGGCTAAGATCGAAAACGCCGTCGCCGCTACCGACGGCCAGGTGATGCTCTACGGCGGCGCGCCCATCCTGGCGGTGTTCCACTCCTCCTCCGCCGGGGAGACCTGGAGCGCCGGGCAGGTCTGGACGAGCGACCTCCCCTACCTTCAGAGCGTCCCCTCCCCGGAGGGGGAGAGTGTGCCCAACTATTACAGCACCGTCAAACTGACGGAGGCGGAGTTCCGGGAGACCTTCCTGGCTGCCCACCCGGAGGCGGACTTCTCCGGCCCGGCGGAGACCTGGGTGGGGGACATGGTGACGGAGGGCGTCCATGTGGAGCGCGTCACCATCGGCGACGTCTCCGTCTCCGGCCCGGCGGTGCGGAGCCTTTACGGCCTGCGCTCGGCCTCCTTCGAGATCGAGGTCAAGGACGGCGGCGTGACCTTCTACGTCACGGGCTACGGCCACGGCGTGGGGATGAGCCAGTACGGGGCCAACGCCATGGCGGCGGAGGGCAGCACCTGGCGGGAGATCCTGACCCATTACTATACCGGCGTCACCATCGCCCCCTGGACGCCCGGCGGCGCGGGGAGCGCCGCCCCGGCGGCCTCCGGCGGGGAAGCCTGAACCGGGGGAGTGAAAGAGGGAGCGGGCGCGGCCCGCTCCCTCCTCTTTTTCCGGGAGTGGGCGGGGAAGCGGGAGCTTTACAATTTCGCCACATCTGTGGTAAAATATCGTGTTATAATAGGACATACTCTGGGGGGATAGGCCCAAACGGCGGAAAACGCCCCCAATGCCCGGCGGAAGGGAGGGGACGCGATGAAACGGCGGATGGCGGCGGCGCTGAGCGCGCTGGTGCTGCTGGGGCTCCTCTGCGTCCCCACGGCGGCGGCCAAGACCGTCTACTTCACGGCGGTGAACGAGAACGTCCTGGAGCTGAAGGACGAGACCATGCCCTTCTGGTCGGGCCAGTACCTCTATGTGGACGGCAGCATCTTCACCAACCGCTCCCTGGGCCTTTACAGCAACCACAACCGGGAGAACAACTCCCTGGCCATCTGGGAGACCGGCGGCCAGCACCGGGGCCTGGTCTTCGAGATGGAGACGGGCTACGTCAACGGCAGCGACGGCAACAACTACTACCCCTCCGCCGTGCAGAAGGGCGGGCGCATCTTCGTCCCCGCCTCCGTGGTGGCGGATTACTTCGGTTTCCTTTACAGCAACATCCGGGTGGAGCACGGCTACCTCATCTGGCTCCACAGCCCGGACGCCAGCGTCTCCATCCTCACGGGGCAGGAGTTCGCCAATGCCGCGACTTACCAGCTCTCCTCCCGCTACCAGCGCTACCTCCAGGCCCAGGAGAGCGGGGAGAACGGCAGCACGGGGGAGGATCCCGTGACGCCCGTCTCCGGCAAGACCCTGAACCTCTGCTTCCGCCTGGGAACGGAGGAGCACGCCGGGGAGATCCTCTCCATCCTGGCGGGGAACGGCGCCCGGGCCACCTTCTACCTGACGGAGAGGGAGATCCGGGCGCAGCCGGATCTCGTCCGGCGCATCGCCGTGGCGGGCCACCGCATCGGCATCTATCTTCTATCCGGAAAGGACGCCCCCGCCGCCCTGCGCTCGGCCAACGAGGCCCTCTTCCAGGCCTGCGGCGGCAAGACCCGCCTCTGCGCGGCGGAGAGCGGCGCGGAAGTCCGGGCGGAGGAGCTGCGCCAGGCGGGCTACTGCCTGCTGCAGCCCAAGGTGGACGGCAGCGCCCGGGGCCTCTATACCGCCAGCGCCCAGAGCCTTTTTGAGAGCGCCCGGAGCCGCCGGGGCAGCGTATCGGTCTGGCTGGGGGAGAGCGTCAGCGCCGGGGGACTGCAGAAATTCCTCAACCTGGCCGCCGACGCCCAGGATCGCCTCTACGGCATGACGGAGCGGGAGGGCTGAGGAACGCAGCGGAAATTCCGTCCCTGGGGACGGGGAAAATAGATCACGGCGGCGCAGCCGCCAGGCAACACGGGAGGGAAAGCCTATGGCACGCAATATCCTGGTGGTGGAGGATGACCGGAACATCTCCGACCTCATCCAGATGTACCTTGTGAAGGAGGGCTTCGATGTCCGCATCGCCGCCGACGGCGGCAAGGCCATCGCCGAGTTCCAGAAGTCCGTGCCGGATCTCATCCTGCTGGATATCATGCTTCCGGTGATGGACGGCTGGGCCGTCTGCGCCAAGATCCGGGAGACCAGCAAGGTGCCCATCATCATGCTCACGGCCAAGAGCGAGGTCTTTGACCGCATCCAGGGCCTGGAGATGGGCGCGGACGACTACATCGTCAAGCCCTTCGAGATGAAGGAGCTCCTGGCCCGGATCAACGCCGTCCTCCGCCGGACGGAGATCCCGGTGGACACCAGCAAGATCCTGCGCTTTGACAAGCT
>CAKTSC010000082.1 GCA_934597465.1 uncultured Dysosmobacter sp. | reverse complement strand
CTTCTCCTCAGCGGGAGCTTCCTCGGCGGCAGGCTCCTCGGCGGGGGCCTCCTCCGCCTTCTTCTTGGCGGTGCGCTTCTTGGCGGGCTTCTTGGGCTCCTCGGCGGCGTCGGCGGCGTCGGCGGCGATGGCGCTCTCGGTAACGAGCTTCACGGCCTTGTCGCGCTTGACCTCGTCGGCCACGGCCTCACGGGTGACGTAGTTCTTCAGGGCGGCGGCGTCCATGCCGTACATCTTGGCGGCGCGCTCGTACTCGGCCTCGATCTCCTCGTCGGTGGCCTCGATCTTCTCGGCCTCGATGATGGCGGTGAGGGCCAGGTTCAGCTTCACCTGACGCAGGGAAGGCTCCTTGGCGTCCTCATAGAGCTTGCTCTCCTCGATCCCCGCGAACTGCATGTACTGCTCGAAGGGAATGCCCATCTGGGACTGGATGCGGTTTTTGAAGCTCTCCACGAAGTTCTGGATCTGGGTGTCGATCATCACCTGGGGGATGTCGGCGGTGATGCCGTCGGCCACCTTCACCATCAGCTCGTCCTCGAAGTCCCGCTTGGCGGTCTCCTCGCGCTCGGCGGTGATGTTGGTGCGGATGTTCTCCTTCAGCTCCTCCAGGGTGTCGAACTCGGAGGCGTCCTTGGCGAACTCATCGTCCATGGCGGGGTATTCCTTCTCCTTGACCTCGTTGACCTTCACGTGGAAGACCACGGCCTTGCCGGCCAGCTCGGGGGTGTAGTTCTCGGGGAAGGTGATGTCGATGTCCTTCTCCTCGCCGGCCTTCATGCCGGCCACCTGCTCCTCAAAGCCGGGGACGAAGCTGTGGGAACCCAGCTCCAGGCTGTAGTTCTCGCCCTTGCCGCCCTCAAAGGGGGCGCCGTCCTGGAAGCCCTCGAAGTCGATGACGGCGGTATCGCCCTCCTTGGCCTCGCGCTCCACGCTGACAAGGCGGCTGTTGCGCTCGGCCATCTCCTTCAGGCGGGCCTCCACGTCCTCGTCGGTGACGGTCACCACGGGGCGGGTGGCGGAGAGGCCCTTGTACTGGCCCAGGGTCACCTCGGGATACAGGGGCACCACGGCGGTGAAGGTATAGCCTTCCTTGGTGATCTGGCCCTCCAGGTCGATCTTGGGATCGCCCACGATGTGCAGGTTCTCCTGCTCCACAGCCTTCATGAAGGCGCTCACCCAGGAGCTCTCCACGGCATCCTCATAGAAAACGCCCTCGCCGTAGGCATTCTCGATCATCTTACGGGGGGCCTTACCGGGCCGGAAGCCCGGGAGACGGATCTTCTTGCCGTTCTTGTGGAAAGACTTCTCCACCGCGGCCTCAAACTCGGCAGCTTCCACCTGGATGGTCAGCTTGGCCTCGCTCTTTTCCAACTTTTCACAGCTCTTCAAAATCATATTGTTTACTCCTCCGTTCATAACCGGCAAAAAAAGCCGGTGCGATCACATATTGTACCAGAATCCTTTTCAAAAAGCTACACTTTTTTCACGCTTCTTCGGGATCTCCGCAGATTTTTTTCGGCTGAAAGTCCAGTGCGTCCGCCGAGATCAGGGCGTAGTCCACGCCGCCCCGCCGTCCCTCCACCCGGCGGCGGATGGTGGGGCCGTGGAGATGGCCGTAGCAGCAGAGCTTCACCCGGTACTGCTCCAGCAGAGCCAGGATCTGCGGGCACTCATAGCCCTGGTAGAGGGGCGGATAGTGGAGGAAGCACAGCTTCTCCCGCTCCCCCGCCGCCCGGAGGGAGGTCTCCAGCCGCAGAAGCTCCCGGTTGAGCATCTTGGCGTCGTGGGCCTTGCCCTCCTCGTCGAGAAACCAGCCCCTGGTTCCGCAGAGGGCGTAGTCCCCGTAGAATTTACAGTTGTTGTGCAGGAAATCCAGCGTGGTGAAGCCCTTCTCCCGGAAGAAGGCGGACATCTTGCTGACGGTGCCCCACCAGTAGTCGTGATTCCCCTTCACCAGGTACTTTTTGCAGGGGAACCGGTCAAGGAAGCGGAAGTCCACCTCCGCCTGGGGAAGGTCGATGCCCCAGGAGGTGTCCCCCGCCAGGATCAGCACGTCGTCCTCGCTCAGGGCCGAGAGGGCCGTCTCGATCTTCCCCACGTAGCCCCACCAGGTCTCGCCGAAGACCTCCATGGACTTGTCCGCCCCCAGAGAGAGGTGCAGGTCGCCGATGGCGTAGAGTGCCATCCGTCACTCCCCTTTCGTCATTGGTCAGGATTCAGCGCAGGAAGTCCCGGACGACCTCGTCCATCGCCTGCCGCTCCACGGCCAGGTCGAAGCGCCGCGCCTTCCCCCGCAGGGCCGCCAGCCGCTCCGGCACCTTCACGCCGGAGACCGCGTGGAGCTGTTCCAGGAGCTCCACGCCGTCGCCCTTGGGCTCCACCCCGATGGCGGGGAGCACGGAGGCGCAGAACTTATAGGGCGAGGCGGTGGAGACGAACACGGTGACGCTCTCGTCCCCGGTCTCCGCCCGGTACTGCTCCATCACGGCGGCGGCCACCGCCGTGTGGGTGTCGATGAGGTAGCCCTTCTCCCGGTAGTACTTCCCGATGGTGCGGGCCGTCTCCTCCTCGCCGCAGCAGCCGCCCCAGTACTGCTTCCGGAGGGCCGCCCTGATGGCGTCCGACACCTCGTAGCGCCCATCCTTCGCGAGCTTCGCCATGTAGTCCCGGACTTCCCCGTCGTTCTCCCCGGAGAGGTCAAAGAGCAGCCGCTCCAGGTTGCTGGAGACCAGGATGTCCATGGACGGGCTCATGGTGCAGTGGAAGGGCCGGTTCCGGTCATAGACCCCGGTGCGCAGGAAGTCCGTCAGCACGTCGTTGCGGTTGGAGGCGCAGATGAGCTTCCCCACCGGCAGGCCCATGCGCTTGGCGTAGTAGGCCGCCAGGATGTCCCCGAAGTTCCCGGTGGGCACGCAGAAGTTCACCCTCTGCCCCATCCGGATGTCCCCGGTATTCAAAAGGTCACAGTAGGCGGAGAGGTAGTACACCACCTGGGGCAGGATCCGCCCCCAGTTGATGGAGTTGGCGGAGGACAGAAAGTACCCCCGCTCCGCGAGGGTCTCCCGCATGGCGGTGTCGGAGAAGATGCGCTTCACGCCCGCCTGTGCGTCGTCGAAGTTCCCCACCACGGCGCAGACGCCCACGTTCTGCCCCTCCTGGGTCACCATCTGGGCCTCCTGCACCTGGGAAACGCCGTCCTTGGGATAGAAGACCAGGATCTTCGTCTGGGGCACATCGGCGAAGCCCTCCATGGCGGCCTTGCCGGTGTCGCCGGAGGTGGCCACCAGAATGCAGGCGGTCTTCTCCTCCCCCCGCTTCCGCAGGGCGGCGGAGAGGAGCTGGGGCAGCATCTGCAGGGCCATGTCCTTGAAGGCGGAGGTGGGGCCGTGCCAGAGCTCCAGGCAGTGGGTGGCGTCATCCAGCTTCCGCACCGGAGCCACCGCCGGCGTGTCGAACTTCGCGGGGCCGTAGGCGTTTCTCGCGAAGCCCAGCAGCTCCTCCTCGCTGTAGTCCGTCAGGTAAAGGGCCATGACCCTGGCCGCCCGCGCCTCATAGGAGAGGCCCGCCAGCTCCCGCAGGAAGTCCTCCCCGATCTTGGGGATGCTCTCCGGGGTCAAAAGCCCGCCGTCCCGGGAAAGCCCGGTCAAAATCGCCTCCGCCGCGTCCATGCGCAGCGTCTTGTCTCTCGTGCTCAGGTATTTCACTTGCTTCCTCCGATCACCCGCAGAAGATTGCGGTAAAAGATATCCTCCAGTAAGTCCTCCGGCCAGCCAAGGGAGCGCAGGTAGTCCCGGAAGGCGGGCAGGCTCTGGATCCCCGCGATGCCCTCCGGCGTCTCCGCGCAGCCGTCCCAGTCCCCGCCGAGACCCACGGTCTTCTCCCCGTCCAGAGCCAGGAAGTGCTCCAGATGGGCGGCCAGGGCCGCGAAATCGTTGCTCCCGCCCACAAAGGCGCTGTAAACGTTGAGCCCCACGAAGCCCCCGGTGTCCCGGATTCCCCGGAAGAGCCCATCCGTCAGGTTCCTGGGATGGGGACAGACGGCCCGGGCATTGGAGTGGCTGGCGATGACGGGCCGCCGTGCAAGGCGCAGCACGTCCCGGGCGCCGGGATCCGAGAGGTGCGAGACATCCGCCAGGATCCCCCGCTCCTCCATGGCCCGCAGGAAGTCCCGCCCGTGGGCGCTGAGTCCCTGCTCCGGCCGCTCCGCGTTGCTGCCGGAGATGGCGTTGGCAAAGTTCCAGGTAAGGTTCAGGGCCCGGACGCCCCACTGGGCGGCGGTATCCAGCCTGGCGATGCCGCTCTCCAGCATCTCCGCCCCTTCAATGGAGAGGAGGGCTGCGGTCTTCCCCTCTCCCCAGGCGCTCTCCACCTCCGCCGCCGTGCGGCAGTGCCGCACCCGGCCGGGATAGCGCGCCATCTCCTCCTGAAAAATGTCATGCTGCCGCTGGCACTCGGCCCAGAGGCCGTCCGCCGGGGCCCTGTCCGCCCGGCAGTACAGGGCGAAGAGCTGGGCGTAGCCCCGGAACTCCCCGCAGCGGGCAAGATCCAGATGCCCCCGGGAGTGCAGGAAATCAAAGCCAAAGCGGCGGATGCAGCTGACGGTATCGGCATGGGCGTCAAAGGCCCGGCAGTCGTTCATGATGCTTCCCTCCCGGAACGCCCTCAGCGGAAGGCGTCCTCCAGATATTCGATGCGCCGGGGCTTCCCGGCGGCGTCGGTATAGACCTCCGCCACGTCAAAGCGGGCGGGGGCCTCGATGCCGTTCACGGAGAGGTAGAGCTCCGCCGCCGTCCGCAGCCGCTGCTGCTTGCGCCCGTCCACGAACTCCCGGGGCAGGCCCACGGCCCCCTCCCCCCGGAGCTTCACCTCCACAAAGAGGATGGTGCCCCGGCGGTCGCGGGCCACCAGATCCAGCTCTCCGAAGCGGCAGCGCCACTGGCTGGCAAGCAGAGCGCAGCCCTTCCCCCGGAGGTACCGGGCCACCGCCGCCTCCCCCCGGTCTCCCCGTTCCTTGGCAAGGCTCACCGTCCCGCCTCCCACTTCTTCAGGAAGGTCTTCCGGTGCTCCGGACAGGGCCCGAATTCATCCAGCATGGCGTAGTGGAGCTTCGTCCCGTAGCCCTTGTGCTTTGCGAACTGGTACTGGGGGTACTCCCGATCCAGCACCTCCGTCACGTAGCGGTCACGGCTGACCTTGGCCAGGATGGACGCCGCCGCGATGGAGGCGCTGCGGCCGTCCCCGCCCACTAAGAGCGCGTGGGGCACCTCAATGGCCGCCTTCGTCCCGTGATCCCGGTTGCCGTCGATGAGGTAGAGATCCGCCCTCCGGCCCAGGCCCTCGATGGCCCGGTTCATGGCCAGAAGCCGGGCGTTGAGGATGTTCAGCCCGTCGATCTCCGCCGCCTCCGCCCGCCCCACGCTCCAGGCCACGGCCTGGGCGCGGATGAGCTCATAGAGGGCGTCCCGCTTCCGCTCCGTCAGCTTCTTGGAATCGTCCAGCCCCGGCAGCTCCGCGTCCCGGGGCAGGATCACGGCGGCGGCGTAGACCGGGCCCATCAGGGGCCCGGCGCCCGCCTCATCCACGCCGCAAAGCACCTTCCCCTCCGCCCGGAGGGGATCCTCATAGCTCCATAGCTCTGCCATTCCAATTTCCTTTCTGCGGAAAACCGCGCCTCACGCCTTCACCGGACGGTACTCCGCTTCCCAGGCCCCGGCGATGGCCGCGGCGCAGAAGAGCGCCAGCCCCAGCCAGAAAAGCCAGTCCGCCCCCGCCAGCATCCCCAGGGCCAGGATGGCCCAGGCGGCGGCCAGGGCAAGGCACAGCCACCCCGCCCGGCGGCAGCGGACGCGCTCCTCCGCCCGCCGCTTCCTCCACCCGGGGCCCCGGCCTCCCGTCAGCAGGAAGCCGCCCTTCCCCCGGCGGAAAAGCTCCGCCAGCGCCAGAAGCAGCGCGATCATCGTGATGTGTACGGTAAGCATGGTTCGCTCCTTTCTCCGGAGGATCCTCCGGCGTCCGTCGTTTCCCAGTCTCTCCCACCGCGTGAAACCGCGGTCAAAGGCACTCCCGCCAAAAGCTTATCATATTATCCGCTCCGGCTCACCCCGGAGCCGTCCCGGTCTCAGTCCGGCAGCTCCAGGGTGAAGCGGCCCAGCTTCCCGCCCCGGAACTCATCCAGCAGGATCTTGGCCATCCGCCCGGTGTCCACCTCGCCGCCGGAGATCAAAAAGCCCCGCTTCCGCCCGGCGGCCTCCAGCAGGCGGTAGCCCCAGGCGATGTCGTCCTCCCCGTCCTCCCGCTCCGGCAGGGCGGCGAGCTTGTAGCCCGTGAGAAGGGCGTTGGGGTACTGGGTGCCCAAGAAGGTCATCAGGTGGCAGCCCAGGGTCTCGGTGTCCAGGAT
>CAKTSC010000081.1 GCA_934597465.1 uncultured Dysosmobacter sp. | reverse complement strand
TTGCGGGCCTTTTTCTCCCGCTGCTGCCAGACCACATGGGGCTGGGGATCCCCCTGCCCCGCCGGGCCGTTGCCCTCGAAATGGAAGAACGCCATATCGTATCTCCTTTATCCCCGGGCGTCCGGAGGGCGCGCCCTCCCGGCCCGGTTTCTTCCCCTATTGTACCCGGAATGGGCCGGGAATGCAAGGCCCGGATCCCATCCCCGCCGGAGAGCCCTTCCCCGCCGCAAAAGCAGCGCGGGAGCGGGCAAAAGCCCGCTCCCACGCCGTTTTTCCTTTTTCTGCCGCCGCCAGGGACGGAACTCACTCCGCCAGGGCGGCCCGGATGGCCTCCACCCGGTCGGTCTTCTCCCAGGAGACGCCCAGATCCTCCCGGCCCATGTGGCCGTAGGCGGCCAGCTGCCGGTAGATGGGCTTGCGGAGGTCGAGATCCCGGATGATGGCGCTGGGCCGCAGGTCAAAGACCTTGCGAACGGCCTTCTCCAGGGCCTCGTCGCTGACCTTGCCGGTGCCGAAGGTCTCCACCATCACGCTGACGGGGTGGGCCACGCCGATGGCGTAAGCCAGCTGCACCTGGCACTTGCGGGCAAGCCCGGCGGCCACGATGTTCTTGGCCACCCACCGGGCGGCATAGGCCGCGGAGCGGTCGACCTTGGTGGGATCCTTGCCGGAGAAAGCGCCGCCGCCGTGGGGGGCGCTGCCGCCGTAGGTGTCCACGATGATCTTCCGGCCGGTGAGGCCGCTGTCCGCCGCCGGGCCGCCCTTGACGAAGCGGCCGGTGGGGTTCACGTAGTACTTGGTGTTCTCATCCAGCAGCTCCTCGGGGATGATGGGCTTGATGACCAGCTCCACCATGTCGCTGCGGATCTGCTCCAGGGTCACCTCGGGGGAGTGCTGGGTGGAGACCACCACGGCGTCCACCCGGACGGGCCGCTCGCCGTCATACTCCACCGTGACCTGGGTCTTGCCGTCGGGCCGCAGGTAGTTGACGACCCCCGCCTTGCGGATGGCGGTGAGCTGCTTGGCAAGCCGGTGGCTCAGGGAGATGGCCAGGGGCATCAGCTCCGGGGTCTCGTCGCAGGCGTAGCCGAACATCATGCCCTGGTCGCCGGCGCCGCCGGTGAGATCCTCGCTGCCCTCCTTGCTCTCCAGGGCCTTGTCCACGCCCATGGCGATGTCGCCGCTCTGCTCGTCGATGGAGGTGATGACGCCGCAGGTGTCGCAGTCGAAGCCGAACTTGCCCCGGTCATAGCCGATCTCCCGGACGACCTCCCGGGCAACCTTGGGGATGTCCACGTAGCAGCTGGTGGTGATCTCGCCCATCACGTGGATGAGGCCGGTGCAGGCCGTGGTCTCGCAGGCCACCCGGGCGTTGGGGTCCTTTTCCAGGATGGCGTCCAGCACGGCGTCGGAGATCTGGTCGCAGATCTTGTCGGGATGTCCTTCGGTAACGGACTCAGAGGTAAACAGATGTCTTGCCATAATGTACTTCCTTTCTTGACTTCCCTATCAAAGGCGAAAAAACAGCACGCTTCGCCGAAAGAGCGAAACGCGCGCGTGAGAATGGCTTGCTCCTCATCTTTCGGTTCTCCGCCGGATTTGGCACCTTACAATGCAGGTTGCCGTGGCTTCCTCGGGCCGGTCCCTCCGCCACTCTTGATAAGGGATATTGAATTTTCGCCATTATTATACCGGCCTCCCCGGCAAATGTCAAGGGCCATTTTCCCCCCTTCCGGCGGAAATGCCTCCCTCCCCCGCCGTTTTCTCCCTATTTACAATTTGGTGATAGACTTTCCCGGGAAAAGCGGGTAGAATGAGGGTCACCGCTCCTCCCGGCGGAGGAGCCATCCCGGCGGCCCGGCCGCCCCAAAGGAGGATCCCCATGCGCTTTCTGGAACGCTGGCTCAGCCGCTTCGCCGCCCGGCACCCCCACTTCGGCATCCCTGACCTGATGCGCTACGTCGTCATCGGCCAGGCCATCGTGTACCTGCTCTTCCTCTTCACCGGACGGAGCCTTTCCCTTCTGAGCTTTCTTGACTTCAATCTGGAGGGGCTGCGCCACGGCGAGGTCTGGCGCCTCGTGACCTTCGTCTTCCAGCCCAACTCCTACTACCCCCTCTCCTTCGTGATCCTGCTCTCCTTCTACTACTTCGTGGGCACCACGCTGGAGCGCACCTGGGGCACCTGCCGCTTCACCCTCTACTACCTCAGCGGCATGCTCCTCTCGGTGCTGGGCACCACCGTCACGGCCCTGCTCTCCCGGGATCTCACCCTGAGCCTCTCCAGCGCCTACTACCTGAACCTGACCCTCTTCCTGGCCTTCGCCGTCCTCTATCCCGACGCCCGGATCAACTTCTGGTTCATCCTGCCGCTGAAGGCCAGCTGGATCGCCATTGCCGACGCGGTGCTGATCCTCTGGCGGGTGGTGACGTCCCTTCTCGGCGGCGACCTCATCGGCATCGTGATGCCGGTGGTGGCCCTGCTGAACTTCCTGCTCTTCTTCTGGAGCGATCTCGGCGAGATGCTGGGCGGCCTAAAAAACCGGACCCGCCAGCGGACCTCCCCCCAGACCATCCAGTTCAAGAAGGCGGCGGCTGCCCAGCAGCGCAAGGAAAAGGCCCAGGGCTACCGCCACAAGTGCGAGGTCTGCGGCCGGACGGACACGGACTATCCCGACCTCCAGTTCCGCTACTGCTCCCGCTGCGCGGGCTACCACTGCTACTGCGAGGACCACATCTTCAACCACACCCACATCACGGAGTAAGCAAAAAGGATGGCGGCATAGCCGCCATCCTTTTTGACATCCGCGGATTCTTTTGGGGGAAACGGTTCTTACCAGGGCCGGTCCTGATAGGGGGTGTCCGCCACGCCCTGGCCGTTGAGCCGCCGCACCATGCCGTCGAGCCTTGGCTTCCAGACCGCCCGGAACCAGCGCTGCCCGCCGAAGAGCCGCACCAGCGTGGGGCTCACGGCGTAGTAGCAGCGGATGAAGGCCCGGCCATACCAGGTGGCGGCCAGGGTCTCGTCCCGGAAGCGGCGGAAGTCCCCCCCCAGGCATTCTGATCCTGCGCATTCTCGTTGCTGTCAGCAGGGATCGCATGCAGCCACACTCTCTCCCTGTCCATACTGTGTCCTCTATGCCATAACAACTCGTATCCAGCAGCATAAAGAAACGCCGGTTACCCCAGGACCGCATTTTCAACCACGCCCTCATTACGGAATGAGCCATCAGAGGCAGGATCGCGATGATACCGCCATCCCACCTCTGACATCCGCACATTCCTTTGCAGAAAAAGGGTGTGCCACTGTCGGCCGCCAGGCGCAGTCCCCGGCAAACGAGGGAGGGACCACCGGCCCCGGCGGTCCCTCCCTCGTTTATTTCACGTCTGGTACGGCGACATCGTCTCGTACTTGTACTCGCCGAAGATTTCATAGCCATCACTTATCTGGACCTCATCTCCCCGAATAACAAATGCGCGCCGCGCCCCGTGGTCAAACTCCAAGAGGAACGACAGCTCCGGACCACTGGTGGGATACTCTGCGGAATCCGTGGGAAGCGCCACCCAGCACGAACCAAACTGTGCAGACACATTGTCGACCTGACTGCCTTCGACATCCAGGCCATTCCCATTCTGACGAATGGTCAGATTCACGACTGTGTTGTAGTCGCCCTCCCAATGCCAGGAGCCGTTTATGTGCCACTGACACTGCGCATCATACATCAGCTCCTCCGCGTTATAGGTAAGCGTCGCCACCACGGTGTTGGCCGTCAGGCCGTCCCCCTCGGTCCACAGCTGCCCGGTCACGGTACACCCGATGTCAAGCTTTCCCTGAATGTCGCAGTAGGCCCTCTCCGCCGCAATATCGTAGCAGCAGGTCAGCACCGTGCGGCTCGAGTCCCAGCTCTGCGAGACCAGCGTACCTTCATTGCCCTGGAAGCCCGTATGTCCTTCCAGAACGCCTGCCGCCAGTTCCTTGGACAGTTCAAATTTCGGGGTCAGCTCATACTGCCCGTCAAGAACAGAACACTCGTCCAAGATCCAGCCGCCCTTATCGTAGTAGCCATAGCGGAAGAGGCAGGAGACCTTCAGCTCATAATCCTCCTGAAAACCGGTTTCCTCCCAGAGCTTTCCGCCCTCCAGCGTCAGGTTGCAGTAAACCAGGTCAGACTCCTCGTCCGTCTGCCGCTTTTCCACCTCAAAACCGGTGATCTCCATGGGGATGTCGCATGCCTCGCTGTACACATCACGAAGCCCTCCCACATCAACGACGCTGTCCAAATATGTGCGGGTCTGCAGCGTTAAAAAATCGCTGGGGATGTCCGCCCGGATCTCCGCCTCCGTTTTCCCCTTGGAAGAACAGCCCAACAGGGAACCCAGCAGACAGAGTGCCAGGAGTAAAAGTACCAGGTCGCATAATCGTTTCATTTTCGTCTCTCCTTTTCGTTTCCACCTCGGCAGAGCCGGGGGAGGGGCCTCCCCCGGCGGCCGGGCGGAAAACAAAAACGCTGTGCAGGAGCTTCTCCCACACAGCGTAAGAAACAAGTTCTTATGCAACACAAGCACAAAGCCGCCCTTTACAAGAAAGGCCGGATTGGCGTATAATGTTCATGCGGTGCGGCCTAGGGCCGTTGTGTAGGTGCCTATTTCACCTGCGCAGGCTTGCGGGTGTTGGCGCACCTGCAAGCTGCCGCATTTTTGTTTTCCATATCCAGTATACCACCTGCCGGAGGCGGTTGCAAGAGCTTTCGGCACTTTCCCCGCCCCTTCGGCGGGATTTTTCCCCATTTTCCCCGCCGGCGGCTTTCCGCCCCGGGGGGAGATGTGCTATCATGGGAAGAGACGGAAAAACCATCCGGGGCCTGTCCCCGGTGAGGGAGGACACGCTATGGCGAAACGATCCGCTGCCCGGGCCCTGGGGGCCCTGACCCGCGCCTTCACCGCGCCGGAATTCCTGGCCCGGACGGAGCTTTCCCGGGAGGGGGCCCTGGCCCTGCTGGAGACCGTGGACTGGCCCCGGGAGCTGGAGGCCCGGCTCCCCGCCGCCCGCCGCTTCTCCTGCGGCGAGGTCCGGGACCTCTGCCGCCCCCTGCTGGACGCCCTCGCCCCGGAGCCGGAGGAGGGCTGGCTCTCCGCCGCCTACCGCTGCGCCGTGGGCATCCTCTACCCCGAGGGGGCGGAGGCGCAGCCCCTGCCCGTCCGGCAGGGCTGCCTCTGCCTGCAGCAGGTCCTGCAGGTCCTGCTGCGGGAGGAGCGCCGCCTGTCCTTCGACCCCCGGCTGGACTTTGCCTTCTGCACGGAGGAGGAGCTTGCCGGCAGCTTCCTGGCGGAGGAGTACCGCCGCTTCCTCTCCCGCTGGCAGGGGGAGTACGTCTACGAGCTGCTACGCCTGGGGCAGGAGGTCACCCCCTACCGGACGCTGGAGCACATCGCGGGGGTCCACCACGTGGCCATGCGGACGGCCCGGGCCTTCGCCCAGGGCGGGGGGCTCGTGGATCTCGCCCTCATGAGCGCCGCCGCCGCGGGCCACGACATCGGCAAGTTCGGCTGCCGGGCCGGGGAGCGGGTGCCCTACCTCCACTATCACTACACGGACCAGTGGTTCGCCCGGCAGGGCCTCTCCGCCATGGGCCACATCGCGGCCAACCACTCCGTCTGGGACCTGGAGATCGAGAACCTCTCGGCGGAGTCGCTGATCCTGGTGTACTCGGACTTCCGGGTGAAACAGTCCCGGGATGAGCACGGCGGCGAGATCACGGAGATCTTCTCCCTGAAGGACTCCTTCGACGTGATCCTCTCGAAGCTGGACAATGTGGACGAGGCCAAGCGCCTGCGCTACCGCTTCGTCTACGCCAAGCTCCGGGATTTTGAGGAGTACCTCATCGCCTTCGGGGTGGACACCACCCTGCACCACCTGCGCCTTCCCCCGCCGGAGCGGAAGGACGCCGCCCTCCTCTCCCCGGACGAGGTGGTGGTGGGCCTGCGGCGGACGGCGGTGGACCACAACATCCGCCTGATGCACCGCTTCGGCCATGACCATCTCTTCGCCAGCATGCTGGAATCCGCCCGCAGCCAGAAGCACTGGGCCCAGATCCGGGCCTACATCTCCGCCTTTGAGGAGTATTTCACCTACCTCACGGACCACCAGAAGGAGCAGACCCTGGACTTTCTCTATGAGCTCCTGGTCTATCCTGACGGCGACATCCGCCGCCAGGCGGCGGTGCTGATGGGCCGGATCCTGGCGGATTTCCGCACCGGCTACCGCAAAGAGCACCCCCAGGACGCCCCCTCGGACCCCGGGGAGGACCGGCCCTATCTCCTTTGGGCGGAGCTGGTCACAAAGCTCATCCAGCCGGACCGCCGCCTGACCCCCAAGCAGACCAGCACCGTCCGCTACACGGCGAAGCTGGTGGCGGAGTCCCTCCTGGCCCA
>CAKTSC010000080.1 GCA_934597465.1 uncultured Dysosmobacter sp. | reverse complement strand
CTCCGGGTCGTGCTCCACCGCCTCGCTGAGAGCCTGGAAGGCCGGATGCTCCACGTTCAGCTCCAGGATGCGCTCTGCGCGGATATTGGCATCGGGCTGGACAGTCTTAAAGTACTTCTCCATCTCAAAGCTGATGCCCTCCCCGGCGGTGAGGCACACGGGATGGGACTTCAGCTGGGCGGAGGGCCGCACCTCCTGCACCGCGTCCCCCAGCGTCTCCTTCACGAAGGCGAACACGTCCTTGTGGGCCTCCTGGGCCTCCTTGGCCTTCTCCTTGGCGTCGTCCCCGGCCGCGCCGTCCATGGCGGAGCGGAAGGGCTTCTCCTGATACGTCCGCAAAATCTGGGCGCAGAACTCGTCCACCTCCTCGGTGAAGTAGAGGATCTCCGTGCCCTGCTCCTTCAGCGCCTCGATCTGGGGCAGCTTGTCGATGCGCTGGGGATCGGCGCCCATGGCGTAGTAGATGGCCTCCTGCCCCTCCTTCATCCGGGAGACGTACTCCGCCAGCGTCACGGGCTTGCGCTCCGTGGAGGAGTAGAAGAGGAGCAGATCCTGCAAAAGCTCGCTGTGGGCGCCGTAGTCCGCGGCCACGCCGTACTTCAGCTGCCGCCCGAAGTTCCGGAAGAACTTCTCATAGCCCTCCCGGTCGTCCTTCTCCATCCGCAGAAGCTCCGCCTTGATCTTCTTCTCCAGGTTCCCGGCGATGACCTTCAGCTGCCGGTCGTGCTGCAGCAGCTCCCGGGAGATGTTCAGGCTCAGATCCGGGGAATCCACCACGCCCCGGACAAAGCGGAAGTGCTCCGGCAGCAGGTCGGCGCACTTGTCCATGATGAGCACGCCGCCCGAGTAGAGCTGCAGGCCCTTCTCATAGTCCTTGGTGTAGTAGTCCATGGGCGCGGCCCCGGGGATGAACAGCAGCGCCTTGTAGGTCACGGCCCCCTCGGCGGACACTGTGATCACGCTCTGGGGCGGCGCGCTCTGGTAGAAGCGCTCCTGGTAGAACTTGTCGTACTCCTCTCGGGTGACCTCGCTCTTCTTCCGCTGCCAGATAGGCACCATGGAGTTCAGGGTCTCCCACTCGCGGACGTCCTCATACTCCACCTTGTCGTCCGGGCAGCCCTCCTTCCGGCGGGAGTGGGTCACCTCCATCCGGATGGGGAAGCGGATATAATCGGAGTACTTCTTCACAAGCCCCTTCAGGGCGTACTCCTGGAGGTACTGGCTGTACTCGCCGGGCTCCTCCTCCGTGTCCGCCTTGATGTGCAGGATGATGTCCGTCCCCGCGCCGTCCTTTTCGTAAGGCTCCACGGTGTAGCCGTCCACGCCGTCGGACTCCCAGCGCCAGCCGCTCTCGTCGCCGTACTTCCGGGTCAGCACGGTGATGTGGTCGGCCACCATGAAGGCGGAGTAGAAGCCCACGCCGAACTGGCCGATGACGTCCGCCGCCTGCTCACTGCCCTCGGTCTCCTGGCGGAATTGGAGGGTGCCGCTCTTGGCGATGACGCCCAGGTTGTTCTCCAGCTCCTCCTGGTTCATGCCGATGCCGTTGTCCCGGACGGTCAGCGTCCCGGCTTCGGCATCGGGGATCAGGGTGATGGCGAAGTCCTCCCGGCTCATCCCCACCTTGTCGTCCGTCAGGGAGAGGTAGCAGAGCTTGTCGATGGCGTCGCTGGCGTTGGAGATCAGCTCCCGCAGGAAGATCTCCTTGTGGGTGTAGATGGAGTGGATCATCAGATCCAGCAGCCGCTTGGATTCCGCCTTGAACTGTTTCTTCCGCATAAAAAATGCCTCCTTGCAAGTGGAGCCGGAGAGAAAACCCGCTCTCCGCTCCCTCATTTTAATCCAGTACCCTCGGTTGACAAGGGCAGACGCGCTTTCCAGCGGCCCTGATGGGCGCTGAGCGTCGTCCTCGTCCTAGGCGGGCGTCAGCCCGCCGTCGTCCTCTTCCTCGTCAGCCCCCATCATTGCTCGCCGGAAAGTCCTTCGGAGTTTTTCGGGAGCGGAAACGGCGGCTGGCAGGGGCGATGGGGCCGCCGGGCTGACGCCCGGCGGAGCGGAAAACGGAACGGGATCTTGCTTCCGTCCCGAAAAACCGCGCCTGCCCATATCAACCGAGGGTATTCTAGCGCGTTCCCCCCAAAAAGTAAAGCCCTCCCCGTCCGCGCACGGCGGACAGAGAGGGCTCTCCCGGCGGAATTTACAATTTTTTAAAACCTTTCCCGGGGAAAGGCCGCCTCAGCGGCTCAGCTCCGCCAGCACCTGCACCATCCGCTCCATGGCGTCCACGGACACGAACTCGTGGATGCCGTGGAAGTTGGCCCCGCCGGTGCAGAGGTTGGGGCAGGGGAGACCCTGATAGGACAGCCGGGCCCCGTCGGTGCCGCCCCGGATGGGCACGATCCGGGGCTCCACCCCGGCGGCGCGCATGGCCTCCTCCGCCCGGCGGATGAGCTCCATGTGGGGCAGGATCATCTCCTTCATGTTGTAGTAGCTGTCCTTCAGCTCCAGGGTGAAGCTGCCCTCCCCGTGCCGCAGATTCAGGTAGTCCGTCAGCTCCCGCAAAAAGCGCTTGCGCCCCTCGAATTTCTCCCGGTCGTGATCCCGGATAATGAGCCCCACCTGGGCGGCGCTCTCATCGCCCCGGATGTCGGTCACATGGTAGAAGCCCTCATAGCCCTCCGTGTGGGCGGGGGCCTCGGCGGCAGGGAGGAGGTTCACGAACTCCGCCGCCAGCAGGGCGGCGTTCTTCATCTTGTTCTTGGCCTCGCCGGGGTGGATGTTCACGCCGTGGATCCGGACTTTGGCCGCCGCGGCGTTGAAGTTCTCATACTCCAGCTCCCCGATCTCGCCGCCGTCCACGGTGTAGGCCTGCTTCGCCGGGAACTTCCCGAAATCGAAGTGATCCGGCCCCCGGCCGATCTCCTCGTCCGGCGTGAAGCAGACGGCAAGGCGGCGGTGCTTCACCTCGGGATGGGCCAGCAGGTACGCGCAGGCGCTGACGATCTCGGCCACGCCCGCCTTGTCGTCCGCCCCCAGAAGGGTCGTCCCGTCGGTGACGATGAGCTCCTGGCCAACGTATTTCGCAAGGTTGGGGAAGTCCTTCTCCCGCAGAAACTCCCCGTGCCCCAGCTCGATGTCCCCGCCCTCGTAGCGCAGGCACCGGGGCTTCACGTTCTCCCCGCTGACGCCGGGGGCCGTGTCCATGTGGGCGATAAAGCCCAGCCCCGGCAGCGCCTCGCAGCCCGGGGACGCCGGCAGCACGCCGTAGACATAGCCGTACCCGTCCAGCTCCACGTCCCGGAGCCCCAGGGCCGCCAGCTCCCCGGCGAGCGCCTCGCCCAAAACCCGCTGCCGCGCCGTGGAGGGCACCGTCTCCGACTCCTCGTCTGAGGTGGTGTGGAACCCCACATACTTCAAAAAGCGTTCCTTCACGTCCATAAATAACCTCCGATCCCGCCCTCCGGCGGCCGTCATTTTCCCCATCATACCACAGCCCCCGCTTCCCTCGCAAGCCCCCGGACCCGGCACCCACGCCCCGCCCTCCGCATACCCTGGAAGGAAAGGAGGCCGATCCCATGACCGCCCAGCGCATCCTGACCCTGGCCCGCCGGGAACTGGGGACGGCGGAAGCCCCGCCCGGCAGCAACCGGGTGAAATACAACACCGCCTACTACGGCCGCCCGGTCTCCGGGGACGCCTACCCCTGGTGCGTGGCCTTCCTCTGGTGGCTCTTCCGGGAGGCCGGCGTCCCGGAGCTCTTCTACGCCGGGGGCAAGACCGCCAGCTGCGGGGCCCTGCGCAGCTGGGCCCGCCGCCAGGGCCAGTTCGCGGAGACCGCCTTCCGGCCCGGGGACATCGTCTTCTACCGCTTCAGCGGCAGCGGCGGGCCCCAGCACGCCGGGATCCTGGAGACCCTCCGCCCGGACGGGAAGCTGGTCACCATCGAGGGCAACACCGGAACGGCCAGCGACGCCGACGGCGGCCAGGTGCAGCGCCGTGTCCGTTCGCCCCGCCTTGCCATGGGGGCCTTCCGCCCCCGCTATCAGGAGGAGGAGACCCGCCCCATGACCTATGCCTACCTTGCCGACGTGCCGGAGACCTACCGCCCCGCCGTGGACGCCCTGCTCCGCGCCGCCATCCTCCTGGGGGACGGCGCCTCCGGCCCCCAGGGCAGCCGCATCGACCTGAGCCGCGAGCAGCTCCGCACCCTGACCCTGGTCTACCGGGGCGGCGGCTTCGACCGCGCCCTGATGAAAGCCGGCCTGCCCCCCGCCGTCCCGGACTGACCCCCCAGAGCCGAAGGAAGCGCCCCGGAGCGAGAGCTCCGGGGCGCTTCCCGATCCTTTCCCGTTTTCCGGCTGCCTCAGCGTTTCCCGCAGTCCCTCCGGCAGCGGCTGCAGTCCCCGCTGCAGCCGCCGCCTCCGCCTCGCCGGATGGCCCAGATGGCCAGGATCACCGCGAGAAGGATGAGCCCCAGCAGCGCCCAGTCCGCCCCGCTCACAGCAGCGCCCCCGCGATGCCGTAGGCCAGGAAGCTCACGATCCAGGCGACGCCGCACTGCATGACCACCACTCCCAGGGTGGCCCAGCGGGAGCCCAGCTCCCGCCGGATGGTGGCGATGGCCGCCACGCAGGGGGTGTAGAGCAGGGTGAAGACCAGGAAGCTCACGGCGCTCCGCACCGTGAAAAGCGACGTGAGGGCCGCCCCGCCCAGCAGCACCTGCAGCGTGCTGACCACGCTTTCCTTTGCGATGAAGCCGGAGATCAGCGCCGTCACGCAGCGCCAGTCCCCGAAGCCCAGGGGCGCGAAGAGGGGGGCCAGCAGCCGCCCCACCAGGGCCAGCAGGCTCTCGCTGTTGTCCGTCACCACGTTGAGCCGGGTGTCAAAGGTCTGGAAAAACCAGATGACGATGGTGGCCAGGAAGATCACCGTGAAGGCCCGCTGCAGGAAGTCCCGGGCCTTCTCCCACAGCAGCAGCCCCACGTTCTTCAGGGACGGCAGCCGGTAGTTGGGCAGCTCCATCACGAAGGGCACGGGCTTGCCCCGGAAGGCGGTGCCCTTCATGACGAGGGCCGCCAGGATCCCCACCAGGATCCCCAGTAAGTAGAGCCCCATCATCACGAGAGCCTTGTACTTTGGGAACAGGGCGTCCGTGAAGAAGGCGTAGATGGCGATCTTGGCCGAGCAGCTCATGTAGGGCGTCAGCAGGATCGTCATCTTCCGGTCGCGGTCGGAGGACACGGTGCGGGTCGCCATGATGGCGGGGACGGAGCAGCCGAAGCCGATGAGCATGGGCACGATGCTCCGGCCGGAAAGGCCGATCTTCCGCAGGAGCTTATCCATCACGAAGGCCACGCGCGCCATGTAGCCGGTGTCTTCCAGGATGGAGAGGAAGAAGAACAGCGTCACGATGATGGGCAGGAAGCTCAGCACCCCGCCCACCCCGGCGAAGATGCCGTCGATCACCAGGCTGTGGGCCACGGGGTTGATGCCGTAGGCCGTGAGGGCCCGGTCAGTGAGGTCCGTCACGGCGCCGATGCCCAGGTCCAGCAGCGTGGAGAAGGCCGCCCCGATGACATCGAAGGTCAGGTAGAAGACCAGCAGCATCACGCCGAAGAACACCGGCAGGGCGGTATGCCGCCCCGTAAGGATGCGGTCCGCCGCCAGGGAGCGCTGGTGCTCCCGGCTCTCATGGCACTTCACCACGGAATCCCGGACCACGCCCTCGATGAACTGGTAGCGCATGTCGGCCAGGGCCGCGTTCCGGTCCAGGCCGCCCTCCGTCTCCATCTGCACGATGCAGTGCTCCAGCAGCTCCTTCTCGTTCTGGTCCAGGCCCAGGCGCTCCGCCAGGGCCTCGTCCCCCTCGATGAGCTTCGCCGCGCAGAAGCGGGCAGGGATGTGGAGCCGATCGGCGTGGTCCGCGATGAGGTGGACCACGGCGTGGAGGCAGCGGTGCACCGGGGAATCCGCCCCGCAGAAGTCCGTCACCTGGGGCAGCGTCCCGGCCCGGACGGTCTGTACCGCCTGGTCGATGAGCTCGCTGACGCCCTCGTCCCTCGCGGCGGAGATGGGCACCACCGGAATGCCGAGGGCCTTGCTCATCTTCCGCACGTCGATGGAGCCGCCGTTGGCGTTGACCTCGTCCATCATGTTCAGGGCCAGGACCATGGGCGTCCGCAGCTCCAGGAGCTGGAGGGTCAGGTAGAGGTTCCGCTCGATGTTGGTGGCGTCCACGATGTTGATGATGCCGTCGGGCTTCTCATTGAGGATGAAATCCCGGGAGACGATCTCCTCCTGGGTGTAGGGCCGCAGGGAGTAGATGCCGGGAAGGTCCACCACCGAGGCGTTCTTCACCCCCCGGATCTCGCCGGACTTCCGGTCCACCGTGACGCCGGGGAAGTTGCCCACGTGCTGGTTGGAGCCGGTCAGGGCGTTGAAGA
>CAKTSC010000079.1 GCA_934597465.1 uncultured Dysosmobacter sp. | reverse complement strand
GCGTAGAGGAAACCCCGGCGCATCCGGGCGCAGAGGTAGCAGGGGTTCCGGTCAACGGAGACGGTGACATCGAAGATGTTGCTCTCAAAGATGGTGACGGGGATGCGGAGCTTCGCGGCGTTCTCTTCGATGAGGGCCCGGTTCTCCGGGTTGTAGCCGGGATCCATCACCAGGAACACCAGCTCGAAGGGCTGCTCCGTGTGGCGCCGGAGCTCCTGCATGAGCTTCGCCAGGAGTATGGAGTCCTTCCCGCCGGAGATGCAGACCGCGATGCGGTCGCCGGGGGCGATGAGCTCATAGCGCTTCACGGCGGCGATGAAGGGGTTCCAGAGGGTCTTGCGGTACTTCTTGATGAGGCTGCGCTCGGCGATGGCGCAGGCGTCCAGTTCTCTCGGCATGGGCGGTCTCTCTTTCCTTTCTTAGAGCCAGATGGCAAAGAGCTTCAGCACGGCGGCGGCGGCCCGCTTGGGCCAGGGGCGGCGGTTCCACTCCTCCAGGGTATAGGGCTTGCTCGCGGCCATGATGGCGTCCATATCCTCCAGCAGCTCCTCCACCGCCGGGGACTGGTAGAGGAGGACGGCGGTCTCGTACTGGAGCTGGAAGGTGCGGTAGTCCATATTGGTGCTGCCAACCAACGCCAGCTCCCGGTCGGCCAGGATGCTCTTCGCGTGGAGGAAGCCGGGGGTATAGCGGTAGATCTTCACCCCGTGGCGCAGCAGCTCCCCCCAGTAGGTCTCCGCCACCATGTAGGGCATCTTCTTATCGGGGATGCCCGGCATCATCAGCCGGACGTCCACCCCGGCGTCGGCGGCGATGCACAGGGCCTCCTGCATGGAGGCCTCCACCGCGTAGTAGGGGGTGGTGAGGTAGAGCATATGCCGGGCCTGGCCGATGATCTGGAGGTAGGTCTCCAGCACCGGGTTATCCGGGTTATTCTCCGGCCCGTCGCAGAAGGGCTGGCAGTAGCCCTCCCCCGCCGGGGGCTCCGTCCGGGGGCGGTAGTAGTCCAGCTCGTTGGGCAGCTCCCCGCCGATCATCCGCCACATGCGGATGAACTGCAGGGCGAAGCTCCAGGCTGCGTCGCCCTCGATCCGGACGCCGGAATCCTTCCAGTAGCCGAAGCGGCGGACGCGGTTTGCGTACTCATCGCCGATGTTGATGCCGCCGGTGAAGGCCCAGTGGCCGTCGATGACGGTGATCTTCCGGTGATCCCGGTAGTTGAAGTAGAGCCGGTTCACGTACTTGTGGACGGGGTTGAAGACCTCCAGCTCGATGCCGCAGTTCTGGATGGCCTGGAGCATAGGGTCAGAGAGCCGGGTGATGTTGCCGAAGTCGTCGAAGATGATCTTGACCTCCACCCCGGCGGCGGCCCGCTCCCGGAGGACGGTGAAGATCCGATCCCAGATCTCCCCTTCCGCCAGGATGTAATACTCCAGGAAGATGTAGGTCTCGGCCTTGGCCAGGTGCTCAATGAGGTCGTCGAAGAACTCCGCCCCGTCCCGGAGGTAGTGGGCGTGGGTATTGCGGTAGAGCCAGAAGTCCCGCTTCTGGAGGTAGGCGGTCACCCGCCCCCAGTTGGGCAGCTCCCGGGTGAGCCGGGCGAAGTTCGCCTCGCTGGCCTGGACGATGGCGCTGCGCTCCGGGGGCATGGTAACCCGCTTCAGGCTGAGATCCTTGGCCTGGTGCAGTCCGCCCCAGAGGCAGAAGAGGATGACGCCCGCCACCGGCACGAGAAGGAGCAGGCACATCCAGCTGAGCTTGTAGGAGGGGCTCCCCGTGCGGGAGTAGATCCAGATGGCAAAGCCCGCGCCCATGAGCTCCAGCGCGCCGTAGACATAGCTGGCCCGCTGCTGGAGCAGGGCCGAGAGCGCCAGAGTGGTGAAGATCTGCAACAGCAGCAGCAGTACGCAGAGGGTCAGCCGTCCCGCAGCGGAGATCCGCCGCTCGATGCGTTCCTGATTCCGGGGCTTCCCTTTCCTCGCCATCTTCGTACCTCCCTTTCCGCCTTGGGCTCTCCTGCCTGCCAGTCCTTCCTGCTATTATACTCACTTTCCCCCGCCTCCGCAACCACCGGAGGGAATTTTCCCTGCTCAGAAACGGCAGGCGGACGCCGTTTTCTCCTCCGGCCGCCCCGGAACGCCGCGAAGCCGGATCCCGCAAGGGGATCCGGCTTCGCGCGCTTTCCCGCTCCGCCCGGTCAGGCGAAGCGTTCTCTGTCACTTCTGGCTCCGCCAGAGGAAGGTGACGATCTGGGCCCGGGTGCAGCCGCCGTTGGGATCGAAGGTGCTGGCGGTCTTGCCCAGGGTGATGCCGTTTGCCACGGCCCAGAGGACGGCCTGCTCGTAGTAGGCCCCCGCCTTCACGTCGGTGAAGGGGTTCGCGCCCTCCGCCGCCGGGGACTTCTGGCTCCGCCAGAGGAAGGCGACGATCTGGGCCCGGGTGCAGGTCTTGTCGGGGCTGAAGGTGGTCTCGCTGGTGCCCTTGGTGATGCCGTTCTCCACCGCCCAGAGGACAGCCTTCTCATAGTGGCTGCCCGCCTTCACGTCGGTGAAGGTCATCTCACGGGTCTCCGGCTCGGGGCAGCCCGCCGCGCGCCAGAGGAAGGTGACGGCCTGGGCCCGGGTGCAGGTGGCGTTGGGCTCAAAGGTGGTCTCGGTCTTGCCCTTGGTGATGCCGTTCTCCACCGCCCAGCGGATGGCCTCCGCATAGGGGCCGTCCGCGGCAACGTCGGTGAAGGGGCCGTTGGCGGCCTTAAAGGTGGCCGTGACCGTCACCTCGGAAGCGGGCATGGTGAAGGTATAGACGCCGCTGCCCTTCTCCGTCAGCGCCAGGGCCTTGCCGTCGGCGTCCAGGGCCTGGATGCTCTCCAGCGCATAGCCGCTGCTGGCCTTCACGGTGAGGGTCACGGTGTCGCCCTGGGCGGCCGCCTCCGCGTCCGCGGAGACGGAGCCGCCGCTGGCCTTGACCAGCGTCACAGGATAGGTCTCAGTGGCCGGAGGCGTAATCCCGCCATCGCCGCCGGAGGACGTCTTCGTCCACTGGGCATAAACGGTGGTGTCCCCGCTGAAGACGGTCTCAAGCGTCACCTTTTCGCCGCCGGGATTGGCGGTATACCAGCCGTTGAAGGTGTAGCCGCTCCGGCTGGGATCGCCGGGCAGGGCGCTGAGCTTGCCGTCCGTACCGGTCTCGGCCGTGGCCGCGCCGCTGAGGGTGCCGCCGTTGGCGTCGAAGGTGACGGTATAGGTCGCCGCGCTGTTGTCCTTCCAGTGGGCGTAAAGCACGGTGTAAGCCGGGAACACATCGTTCACCGTCTTCCGCTCGCCGCCCTCGCGCTGGGTGAACCAGCCGAGGAAGGTGTAGCCATCCCGGGTGGGAGTGGGCAGGCTTTCCACCTTGCCGTCCTTGTCTGCATAGATAGACGTGGCATAGGGCGCACCCACGTAGTTCAGGTTAAGTTCGATTTCGGGATAGCGCTCGATTTCGATGCTGTATTCCACGTCTCCCTGGAGGTTCTCAATGGTGCCCGTCCAGATGCCGTCCTTCTCGGTGAGTTCCATATCACCGAAGGTCACACCTTCGATCCACATGGCCCTCGCATAGTACGGATCGTCCGTCTTGAGGGACACCGTAAGGGTCACAGAGGAGCCCTTGGCGAAGAGACGTTTTCCATCCTCGGTCTTTTCATACGTGCCGCTCAGAGCAACGTCGCAGACGCCCCAGTCCTTGCCCGTGATCTCGAAGAATTCCAGATCATCGGTAGACGCGGTCTCCACCGTCACCTCCAGATCCTTATTCAGATCCTCAATGACCAGCGTCTTGGAAACGGTGGTGTACTCCTTCACGGTATTCCCAGCCGTATCCTTAGCCAGCCACTTGGTGACATAGGAGCCCGAACGCGAATAGGTGACAGTCACCGTGCTGCCCGCGCCGATCTTGGCAACGGTCACACCGTTCGTTTCCGAAGTGGAGGAGTATTCCCCGTCGGCGGAGATCCCAAGGTTGCGATCCCGCACCGTCACCGTGAAATACGTCACCGGCTGGAAGGTCACAGCAAAGCTGTTATCGGCCTCCAGCTCCCGGTAGGCAAAGGTCAGGCTCTTGTCGCTCTTGGCGGTATACACGCCGTTCACCGTCCAGCCCTTGACCATCTGGCCGTTTCCGGGATCAGCGGTGAGGGTCAGGGTCTCGCCGGGATAGAGCTTCGCTGCGTCGGTCTCCACCGCCACGCCGTCCTTCGTGATGGCCCAGGTGATGCCATCGCCCACGGTGAAGGTCTTGCCCTCCTGCTCCGTGAAGACGGGCGTCAGGGTCACATCGCCGCTGACGGCGAAGGTGTAGCTTGCGCTGCTGCTGACGATGTTGCCGTTGGCATCCCGCCAGCCGCCGAAGGTATAGCCTCGCTCGGCCTCGGCGGTAAAGGTCACCCGCGTGCCCGCCGTGGCCTTGCCGTCCTCGCCAACGCCGGTGAGACTGGCAGTGCCGCCGGTAACGCCGTCCAGAGAGAGCGCCACGTGAAAGGTCTGCGCCGTGACACCCACGGAAACGCTGGTGTTTGCTTTGATGGTGAAGGTGTACTCGCCGTTCTCGGGCTGGGGATCCAGCTCCACGCCGTTCACCGTCCACTTCGCGTCCTCGGCCAGCTCATAGCCCGCTGCGGGCTTCACGGTCACATTCGTGTCGCCGGGGATGGCGGCAAGGTTCTCGATAACCGCGCCGTTCCCGTCATAGGCCGCCAGGCCCTCACTCAGGGTCAGGGCGTAGCTGTCCCGCTCAAACCGCGCGTAGAGCTCCACGCTGGCATCGGGCATGGTAACGGTGTAGGTCTTCTCATAGCCATAGACCACCGGCTGCCCGCTGACGTAGTATTCCCACGCGGCGAAGTGCCAGCCATCCTTGGCCACAGCGGTGAAGGTAATCTCCGCGCCGGGGTTGAAGGCCTTGCCGTTCGTAAAGTACTTGTTGTCCGTTGTGACCGTGCCCGCGTTCTCACCGGGCAGAGCGCCCACCGTCAGGGTGCTGTTCTTCTGTTCGAATACCACCCGCACGTACAGGCCCTGGTTTAATTGCTTGCCGTTAGCGTCGGTGTCGCCTCTGATCTGGGCCATGGTCAGGGTCTCCAGACCCTCGCTGTTCGGGATCGTAGTGAAGCTGTTGCCGGTGGCATCGGTGCAGCGGCTCCAGTACTTCACGGCGTACCCCGGATTGGGCGTCGCCTTGAAGACAATGGTCTGGCCCACGGCGGCACTCGTTGCGTTCTCCGGATAGGCAACGGAAACGGAGCCCCAGGTTTCCTGGCCGCTTGCCACCTTGGCGGTGATGGGATAGGTCTGCCCCGTGATGGTCAGCTTGACGGTGGGGCAGGTCAGGGTATAGTTGACGTTGCTGCTCTGGCGGCTGTTCTTCTCAAAGCGCGCCGTATAAGCGCCGGGGGCGGTGGGATGCCCGGAGGACTCTATACCCGCCGAATCGCCGATAACCAGCTCCAGAGCAGGGTACTTGCCGTCGTCGCTCTTCACGAAGCCATCCGTCTCGGCCCAATCATCCACCAGACCGCTGAAGGAGATCATGCCCCACAGGTCGCCGGCGCTGCCGTCACGATGATAGGCAAAGGTATAGTCCTCCAGCCCAACGATCTCAATGGCCCGGGGCACGATATTCACGGAATAGGTCGTGCCGTCCTCGGTAAACTTCGCCGTGCCGACCCAGCCCGCGCGGCCTGCGCTGAAACGGGGAGATACGTCGGTGCCTGCGCCGCTGGGCAGCGTCCAACTGATAGCACCGGGCGCGAGGGTGGATTTCGTAACGCTCCCGTCCGCCGCGACGGTATACTTCTCAAAGTTGAACGTCTCGCCGTAAACGTAGCTGTCCTTCACATCCACATAGCTGCTTCCGGCGCTGACACCCTTGGTGTAGAACAGCGGCGTCGCCGGATCGTAGCTGGCGGGCAGGAAGATCTTGCTGCCGCTGTAGCTGGCCGTGACCTTGTAGATCCCGGCCACGGGATCCACCGTGACGCTGGCCTTGCCGTCCGTGCCCACCTCGGCGGTGTAGACCGTCTCGGCGCTGCTGGAGCGCAGGATGAAGTTCACCGTGCCGCTGGGCGTGACGGAGGTGCCGCTGTCGCGGCTGGCCACCGTGGCGGTGAGGGTGCTGCCGCTGATGGTCACGTCCGTAATGGCGGACGCCCGCTGGGCAAAGCTCACCGTGACCTCCGGGGAGTAGGCCGTCACCAGGTTCTGGCCCACCAGGGCGATGACCTTGCAGCGATAGACGCCCTCCACGCCCATATCCGGGTTCTGGAAGGTCAGTGCCGCGCCCGTCTCGCCCTTGAGATCCGCCCAGTTGCGCCCGCTCTGCTTCTGCCACTGGTAGTAGACCAGGGCATTCGCAAACTCACTGGCGTTCACCAGATACGCCTCGGTGCTCACCGTGACATCCGGATATGTGGCAAGCGCCGTCTCGCTGACGGCCACCTGGGGCACGCCGGTCTCGGGCTTGGTGTAGGTG
>CAKTSC010000078.1 GCA_934597465.1 uncultured Dysosmobacter sp. | reverse complement strand
CGTGTGCCGGAGGCAACCGACGCGAAGCGGCGGCTCTTGGCCGGAGGCTAAATGGGGGTGGATTGCCGCCGGGCATCGCCGGCACCCCCGGTTGGTCAACCGGATTACCGGCGGGGTGCGGCATCTGCAAATGACGAAGAGAGGAGTTTTCCACAATGGGAACGGAGAGGCTTTTTGAGAGGGATCCCTATCTGCGGGAGTTTGAGGGGCGGGTCGTGCGCTGCGAGGCGGCGGACGGCGGGTATCTGGCGGTGCTTGACCGGACGGCCTTCTATCCGGAGGGGGGCGGTCAGCCCTGTGACCGGGGAACACTGGGATCTGCCCGGGTGCTGGACGTACAGGAACGGGACGGCGTGGTTTTCCACACCGTGGACGCGCCGGTGGAGATCGGGGATACCCTGCGGGGCGTCATCGACTGGGAGCGGCGCTTTGACCACATGCAGCAGCACAGCGGGGAGCACATCGTCTCCGGCATGCTCTGTGAGCGCTTCGGCTGCGACAACGTGGGCTTCCACATGGGGGAGGACATCGTCACCATCGACTACAACGCCGACATCCCCTGGGAGGCGCTTTTGGAGGTGGAGGAAGCCGCCAACCGCTACCTTTGGGAGGATCACCCCGTGGACATCCGGTTCCACCGGGGGGCGGAGCTGGCGGCCATCCCCTACCGCAGCAAGAAGGAGATCCCCGGGGATGTGCGGATCGTGACCTTCCCGGGGGCGGACTGCTGCGCCTGCTGCGGCACCCATGTGAGATCTTCCGCCCAGGTGGGACTTGTGAAGTTCCTCTCCGTGCAGAAGTTCCGGCAGGGGGTGCGGATCGAGCTCCTCTGCGGCGGGCGGGCCCGGCGGTATCTCTCCCGCTGCTGGGAGCAGGCCCGCTCCACGGGCCAGGCCCTCAGCGTCAAGCCGGAGGGGAGCCACGCCGCCGTGGAGAAGCTCATGGCGGAGCTGGCAGCCCGGAAGGCGGAGGCCGCCCAGTGGCAGACGCTGGCCTTCCGGGGCATTGCCCAGTCCGTGGCGGGGCGGGGGGATGTGCTGCTCTTCCAGCCGCCCATGGAGGGCACGGCCCTGCGGCGGCTGGCGGACGCCGCGGCGGAGGAATGCGGAGGCCTGGCCGCCGTGTTCGCCGGGGAGGACGGGCGCTGGAGCTACGCCCTCTGCCGCCGGGGCGGGGAGGTCTCCGCCGAGACCAAGACCCTGAACGCCGCCCTCCATGGCCGGGGCGGCGGACGGGGGCCCCTGGCCCAGGGCAGCGTGCCCGGGAGCCGGGCGGAGATCGAAGTTTGGTTTGACAATCGCACGAAAGGATGAGTACGATGGAATACCTTCTGATGGAAAACCCCAAGGCGGAGGCGGATGAGCCGGTGCAGGTCTTTGCCGAGCTGGGCGACGACCGCCGGGAGCGCAAGCGGGTGGAGTTCTACGCCGGGGGCGTGTGCTTCTCCTACGGGGAGGAGCGGGGGCGGGAGCATCTGCTCCGCCAGGAGCCCTACCCGGCGGATCTCAGCGTGCTGAACGAGGGCGGCGTCAGCTGCCACAGCATCCCCTCCTCCACCTTCTACCACGCCTGGAGCCAGAGCGGCGAGCTGCCGGACGGCTTCCAGGCCATGTTCGGCGGATTCTTCTGAGGGAACGGAAACGGCCCCGGACTTTCGTCCGGGGCCGTTTTGTCTGCAATTTTTACACCACCGTGAAGAACTTGATGAGGAACAGGATGGAGATGATGTAGGTGAGGACGCTGACCTCCTTGCCCTTGCCGGAGAAGAGCTTGATGACGGCGTAGGAGATCATGCCAAGGCCGATGGCGTGACCGATGGAGCCGGAGATGGGCATACCAATGAGCATCAGGGAGACGGGAACCATCTGATCCATGTCGCCAAAGTCCACGTTCTTCAGGCCCTGAAGCATCAGGACGCCCACGTAGATCAGGGCGGCGGAGGTGGCGGCGGCGGGGATCACGGCCGCGATGGGTGCGATGAAGATGCAGGCCAGGAACAGGATGCCGGTGGTCAGGGCGGCGAGGCCGGTGCGGCCGCCGGCTTCCACGCCGGCCGCGGACTCGATGAAGGTGGTGACGGTGGAGGTGCCGGTGCAGGCGCCGGCCACGGTGCCGATGGCGTCGGACAGCAGGGCCTCCTTCATGTTGGGCATCTCGCCCTTCTCGTTGACCATCCCGGCCCGGGAGGCGGTGCCCACCAGGGTGCCGATGGTATCGAACATATCGATCATGCAGAAGGTCAGGATCAGGGTGATGGCGGTGAACCAGCCGATCTCAAAGAAGCCCTGGAAGTTGAACTGGAAGAAGGTCAGGTTCATCATGTCGGCGAAGGGAGGGGCCCAGTTGGCGGTCTTCAGACCGGCGAAGGGATCCAGCCCCAAGAAGATGGCCTCGCCGGCCCAGTAGATGATGGAGGCGGCCAGCATACCCAGCAGCACGCAGGCCTTGATGCCCTTCTTGCTGAGCAGGATGATGACGAAGAGGCCGATGAAGGCGGTGACCACGGTGAGCACCATCTGGGTGTAGCCCTCGGCGCCCATGGAGTCCCGGATGACGGAGGGGGTCAGGGCGCCGAAGAAGTCCCGCATCATGTAGAAGGGGCTGGTGAAGTCGTTTCCGGCGGCGTAGATGCCCACGTTGGAGCCCAGGCCGATGTTCATCAGCATCAGGCCGATGGCGGGAGAGATGCCGTAGCGGACGCCGAGAGGGATGGCTTCCACGATCTTCTCCCGGATGTTCAGGACGGAGAGGATGAAGAAGACGATGCCCTCAATGAGGATGATGCAGAGAGCCGCCTGGAAGGACTGGGTGTAGCTCATCCCGGTGATGCCCACGATGTTGCCGACGACCACGGCGAAGAAGCTGTTGAGGCCCATGCCGGGGGCCATGGCGAAGGGCTTGTTGGCCAGGAAGGCCATGCAGAAGATGCCCACGGCGGAGGCAAGGCAGGTGGCCATGAAGACGGCGTTCCAGAGATCCTGCCCGTTGGCGCCAAAGCCCGTCAGCAGGTTGGGGTTCAGGGCGATGATGTAGGCCATCGTCATGAAGGTAGTGAGGCCGGCCACGATCTCCGTGCGGACGGTCGTGCCGTTCTCCTTCAGCTTGAAGAACTTTTCCATAGTGCTCTCCTCTTTCCTTTTCGCTATCACTTTCTGTTTCTCGTTCCCGCTCCCGGGAGCCTGCGGTGGGGAGCCGCCGGGCCCGCAATATAAGGGCGGCTTCACAAAGACGTCCTTTACTATATAGAATCTTAACGCAAATTGCAAGGGGAAATTTTTTTGGGGCGGCCGGGGGGATCGGGAGGGGCGGCAGATCCGGGGAAACGGGCGGGGACGGAGCCCCGCCCCTACACGGTGACTCTTCGTAGGGCGGGGTGGCTACACCCCGCCGATGGGGACGGGGCTATGGGGACGCCCCCTGCGGGGGACGGGCGTCCCGGCGCAGGGGGCGGGGTGGGCTGACCCGGAGGGGTCAGGGGCATTCGTTCATTTGCCGGGTGATATACTGCCGGCCGTAGACGGCGTCGTAGATGACGGCTTCGCGGAGGGTGAGGAGCTCCCGGGCTTCCGCGGTCAGGGGGGCGTCGGCGCGGGAGGCGTAAGCCGTGCCGCTGCCGTCCACGAAGTAGCGGTCGGTCTCCGTGAGGCAGACTTCACTGCAGAGGCTGAGGAGGCCCCAATAGCGGGAGCAGCGGCGGTTCAGGAGCTCCAAGACCTGGGGCCCGATGGCGGTGACGCTGCTGTCTTTCTCCGTTCCGGCCTGGCCCCGGAGGAGGGCCGCGTCGTTGGCCCAGATGAGATAGCTGGTGGAATAGAGCTCCCCCACCTGCTCCGCCGTCCAGTTGACGGTGTCGTTCTCCGGGCAGAGGCCCAGGTGGGTATAGACGGTGCCGCCGTCGGTGAGGAAGAGGTTGGGGCGGTGGTCGCCGAAGAAGACCAGCACCGTGGGCTCCGGGGACTGGCGCAGTTCCTCCGCCAGCATGCCCAGGGCCTCGTCCGCCCGGGCGATGCCCTCCACCATGACCTTGACGATCTCCATGTCCTCCGGAGAGATGACGTCGCTGGAGAGCTCGATGCGGCACTGGCCGTCGAACTTGTCCGGCCGGAAGGGCTGGTGGTTCTCCATGCTGATGCCGTAGAGGAAGGCCCTCTCCCCTGCCCCGTTGACGGTCTTCATCCGGCGCTCCATGCCCCGGAAGAGGTAGCTGTCCTTCAGGTAGTAGCCGCCGTAGACGCTGCCCTTCCAGGGCAGGCCGAAGCTCTGGATATCCTGGGAGAAGTAGAGATCCGAAAAACCCAGGAGGGGGTAGGTCACGGTGCGGTTATAGAGGCTGTCGTTATAGGCGTGGAGCATCTCCGCCCGGTACGTTCCGTCCGCCGTGAACTGCTCTGCCAGGGAGTCGAAGCGCTGGTAGGTGTCGTCCTCCAGGAAGCAGATGTTGGTGCCGGGGCCCAGATCCGTGCTGCGGAGACCCGAGAGCATGGACATCTCGATATACCCCGTGCCGTAGCCCAGGTAATGGCTGTGGAAATCGCCGGAGATGCTCTCGGCCTGGAGGGCGTGGAAGTTGGCGAGGGGATCGGAGCCGAAGGTGATGTCCGGCAGCGTCCCCACGTCGTAGAAGGACTCCGAGAGGACGAAGATCACGTTGGGGCTCTCCCCCTCCGTCTCCGGCTGCCGCCGCTCCGCCAGGAGCTCGTCGATCCGGCGGAGAACTTCCTCCATGCCCTCCCGGCTGTAACCCTCCGGCGCGGTCTTGCTCTGGAGGAAGCAGCTGCGCCAGAGGCTCAGGCCCAGGCCGTAGGTATCGTGGCTGGAGGCGGCGTCCAGACGGGTGTAGACATCCACGCCGAAAGCGCCCGCCACCGGCACGGCCCCGCCGCCGGAGCAGAGGGCCACCGCCGCCACCAGGGAGAGGCTGAAGCTCAGGTAGCGCGTCCGTCCGCGGATGACCGTCAGCCGCCGGAAGAGGAGGAGGCCCAGGCAGCAGAGGCTCAGGGCGATGGCGGCCCGCCAGAAATCCTCCGGCGGGCGGAGGGAGCCCGCCACCCCGGCCACCTGGCCCAGCTGAGTGGCAAGGCCGAAGTCCGCCAGCTCCAGGGGGGTGCCGTTGATGGCGGTCTTGAAGTAGTCCACCAGGGCCAGGATCAGGCTCAGGGCCCCCACGATGGCCCCGGAGAGCCACAGCCGCCCCAGGGCCGCTCCCAGCACGTAGACTAGGATGCCGTAGAGCAGGGCGTTCATGGGAAGGTAGCCCGGGTACTTCACAAACCAGGCCCAGACGGTGCTGAGGGAGCCCGTTACCACCCACTGCACCGCCACCGCCGCTGCCAGGCCCATGGCCATGGCTCCGGCGGAGAACAGCAGCCAGCGGAGCCAGCCGGGGCCCAGGGTCTTCCCGCGTTGCTTCTTCATGGTCTCCTCCTTTGGGAATGCTTCGGGAAGGGGCCGCCCGGGGGCGGCCCCTTCCCGCTTGGTATCAAGAAAATCTCAGTAGGCAAGCTTTTCGGCGAGATACGCCTTCAGCCCGCTGATGGGAACGCGCACCTGCTCCATGGTGTCCCGGTCACGGACGGTGACGCAGTTGTCGCCGGCCTTCTCGGCGTCGCCCACGGTGTCGAAATCCACGGTGACGCAGTAGGGGGTGCCGATCTCGTCCTCCCGGCGGTATCGCTTGCCGATGGAGCCGGTCTCGTCGTAGTCCACCATCCAGTCCTTCGCGAGCTCCTGCTGGATCTCCCGGGCCTTGTCACCCAGCTTCTTGGAAAGGGGCAGGACGGCGCACTTGAAGGGGGCGATGGCGGGATGGAAGTGCATCACCACGCGGACATCGTTCTTGGCCTCGTCCACGACCTCCTCGTCGTAGGCGTCGCAGAGGACGGCCAGGACGCTGCGCTCCACGCCCAGGGAGGGCTCGATGACGTAGGGGATGTAGCGCTGGTTCTTCTCCTGGTCGAAGTAGGTGAGATCCTTGCCGGAGGTGTTCTGGTGCTGGGTCAGGTCGTAATCCGTCCGGTCCGCCACGCCCCAGAGCTCGCCCCAGCCGAAGGGGAAGAGGTACTCAAAGTCCGTGGTGGCCTTGGAGTAGAAGCAGAGCTCCTCGGGGTCGTGATCCCGGAGGCGGATGTTCTCGTCCTGGAGACCGATGCCCAGCAGCCAGTTGTGGCAGAAGTTGCGCCAGTACTGGAACCACTGCAGGTCGCTGCCCGGCTCACAGAAGAACTCCAGCTCCATCTGCTCGAACTCCCGGACGCGGAAGATGAAGTTGCCGGGAGTGATCTCGTTGCGGAAGCTCTTTCCGATCTGGCCGATGCCGAAGGGGAGCTTGCGGCGGGTGGTGCGCTGGACGTTGGCGAAGTTCACGAAGATGCCCTGGGCGGTCTCGGGCCGCAGGTAGACGGTGTTCTTGGCGTCCTCGGTGACGCCCTGGAAGGTCTTGAACATCAGGTTGAACTGCCGGATGTCGGTGAAGTTATGCTTGCCGCAGGTGGGGCAGGGGATGGCGTGCTCCTCCACGAAGTCCTTCATCTCCGCCTGGGTGAAGGCGTCGATGGGCTTTTCCAGGGCGAAGCCGTTGGCCTCGCACCAGTCCTCGATGAGCTTGTCCGCCCGGAAGCGCTCGTGGCACTCCCGGCAGTCCATCAG
>CAKTSC010000077.1 GCA_934597465.1 uncultured Dysosmobacter sp. | reverse complement strand
GTCACCCGCTCCAATCCCTTCTCCAGGCCGAAGCTGCACACCAGGAAGCCCACGATGACCACGGCCACCGCGAGAACGCCCATCTCCAGGGGGGAGGAGAGCATCTGGCCGAAGACGGCGCTGACCTCCTCCGTCGCCATCCCGCTGTGGAAGGAGCCGAAGGCGAAGCGGCCGAAGTAGCTCACCATCCAGCCCGTGACGGTGGTGTAGTACATCATGAGGAGGCAGCAGCCCAGAAGGCAGAACCAGCCGTGGATGTGCCACTTCTGGCCCGGCTTTTCCAGGGCTTGATAGGCCAGGACCGCGCTCTTGCGGCCCGCGCGGCCCACCGCCAGCTCCATGGTGAGGACGGGGATGCCGATGATGACGAGGCAGATGAGGTAGAAGAGGACGAAGTAGCCGCCGCCGTTCTGGCCGGTGATGTAGGGGAAGCGCCAGACATTGCCAATGCCGATGGCGCAGCCCGCGCTCACCAGCAGGAAGCCCAACCGGGACCCGAAGGATTCACGTTTCATGTCGGATGACCTCATTATTTCAAGATGAACTTATCTTAAACCCGTTTTCCGCCCTTTACAATGGCATATCCTGTATGATAACATAAGAAAAACTGATGTTATCCCCAATTCGCGGCAGGGAGGGAATTTCCATGAACCGGAATCAGCTGAAATACTTCGTGGCGGCGGCGGAGCACCGGAGCTTCACCAAGGCGGCGGAGCAGTTCTACCTGACCCAGACGGCCATCACCCAGCAGATACGGCTGCTGGAGGAGAGCCTTGGCTGCGAGCTCTTTGACCGGAGCACCCGGCCCGTGCGCCTGACCCCGGCGGGGCAGGTCTTCCTGCTGGAGGCCCGGGCCATCCTGGAGCGGATGAGCCAGGCCGCCGACCGGGTGCACGACGCGGCGGCGGGCCTCAGCGGCACCCTGCGGCTGGGCTATGTCCGGGGCTATGAGCGCAGCGACCTCTCCATCCTGATGCGGCGCTTCCACCGCAGCAACCGGGGCGTCCTGCTGACCTTTTACAGGGCGTCCACGGACGCCCTGGCCGCCGGGCTCCTCCACCGGGAGTACGACGTGATCTTCACCTGGGACTCCACCAACCTCAAGCAGCAGGAGGGCGTGGCCTTCCGGACGGTGGAGAAGGCCCGGCTGGTGGTGGCCCTCTACGCCGCCCATCCCCTGGCCCAGCGCCACCAGCTCCGGCGGGAGGAGCTCCGGGGAGAGACCATCCTCTATATGTCCCCGGACGCCGCCAACGACTCCTACGGCGATACCTTCTTCATGCAGCGCTACCGGGACGCGGGCTACCGGCCCAACATCCTCTTCCGCTCGGCGGACACCGAGAGCATCCTCATGATGGTGGCGGCGGAGGAGGGCATCTCCATCCTGCCGGACTACTGCGTGGACAAGCTCTACCACGCCGACAACCTGGTCTTCGTCCCCCTGGGGGGGGAGGGGGAGGAGGAAGAGATCATTGCCGCCTGGCAGCGGGACAACCAGAACCCCGTCCTCCCCCAGTTCCTGGCCGCACTGGAGGAGGCCCTGGCCTCCGGCCAGGGCCTCCTCTGAGACGGGAAAACGCGCGATCCCCAGTGCCGAAGGGCGCCGGGGATCGCGCGTTTATGGGAGATAGGAGGGGAGAAAGAATTGGGAGAAAACAAACGGGGAGAAAGCGGTGGGAACGGGAGCACCCGCGGGGAAGGGGGCTCAGTCCCGGGCCAGGTAACGCAGGGCACCCGTCAGCCGAGGCCGCTGGGGCTGCATGGTTTTCCGGCGGGCGGCCAGGGTCTCGCGGATGGCCTCCTCCGGGCAGCGCTGCCCGGAGACGCCCACCAGGTTCAGGCTGTGGCCGCGGACGTCGATCTCGATGAGGTCGTCCTCGCAGACGAGACCGATGGGCCCGCCGTCCACGGCCTCCGGCAGGAGGTAGCCCACGCAGGGGCCCCGGGAGGCCCCGGAGAAGCGCCCGTCCGTGATGAGTGCGGTGCTGCGGCAGAGGGCGGGCTTGTTGCAGACGGCGTCGGTGGCTTTCAGCATCTCGGGCATACCCGCCGCGTGCTTGCCGCAGCAGCGGATCACCACCACCTCGCCGGGGTGGATCCGGTCTTCGTAGATGGCGGCCACCGCCGCGGCCTCGGACTCAAAGACCCGGGCCCGGCCGGTGAAGCGGTACATCTCCTTGTCCATGGCGCAGTGCTTCACCACGGCCCCCTCCGGGGCCAGGTTCCCGTGGAGGATGGTGAGACCGCTGTCGCTGTCCACCGGGTCGTCGGGGTGGCGGATGATGTCCTCCGGAGTCAGGGAGTAGGGGTGCAGCAGCTCCTCGCTGCGGCGGAAGTAGCCCTGGGCCCGGAGCAACTCCAGGCTTTCCCGGACGGTATGGCCGGTGACGGTGGGGATGTCCAGCTCCAGCACGTCCCGCAGCTCCCAGAGGATCCGGGGCACGCCGCCCGCCAGCCAGAAGTACTGGGTGGGCCAGCGCCCGGCGGTGAGGATGCTGGTCAGCAGGGGGATCCCGGCGGAGACGCGCTGGAAGTCCTCCAGCGTCAGGCGGATGCCCCGCTCCGCCGCGATGGCGGGCAGGTGCAGCACCGCGTTGGCGGAGCCGCCGATGGCGGCGTGTACCTTGATGGCGTTTTCAAAGGCCGCCCGGGTCAGGATGGCGCTGGGCCGGAGATCCTGGGCGAGCAGCAGGGGGAAGAGGGCCCCGGCGTCCGACGCCAGCTGGGGCAGGTAGTTGGTGTTGGCGGGCATCATGGCGTTGCCCGGCAGAGCCATGCCCAGGGCCTCCGCCATGGCCTGCATGGTGCTGGCGGTGCCCATGTACTGGCAGGCGCCGCAGCTGGGGCAGGCGTTGCGCTTGTAGTACCATTCCTCCTCCGCCGTCATGGCGCCCTCTGCCACCCGCAGGTTGGTCTCGTAGCAGCTGTCGGCGCTGAGGAAGCCGGGGCCCGGCATCATGGAGCCGCCGCAGACGTGGACGCCGGGGATGTCCAGCCGGGCCAGGGCCATCAGGTGGCCGGGGGTGGCCTTGTCGCAGGAGGAGATGGTCATCAGGCCGTCAAAGCCGGAGGCCCGGGCGTGGATCTCCACCATGGCGGCGATGAGATCCCGGGAGACCAGGGAGTAGTTCATGCCAGCGTGGCCGGTGGCCGCCCCGTCGCAGATGTCGGTGACGGTGTAGAGGGCGGGCATCATCCCCCCGGCGTAGAGGGCGTTTTTGGCGCTCTCCGCCAGGGACGAGAGGTGGCGGCTGCCGGGGTGGCTGTCCCCGGCGGTGGAGTCGATGAGGATCTGGGGCTTGGAGAGATCCTCCACCCGGCGGCCGCTGCCCAGCCACAGAGGATCCACCTCCGGCCCCGCCCGCCGCACGGCTTGGCTATTTAACATGTATAGTACCCCCATTCAGCCGTATTAAGGCGAGGACGGTTCCAAGCTGAAACGGCGTAAAGTTTGATTTTCCGCAGCCGCTGCACTTTCCGTTTGGACGGCAGCCGCGGTTTCAGAGCAGATAGGCATTCAAGGTCAGGATCAATGGCATGGAAAATGCGCAGAGCAAAGTGCTGAGGGTGACCGCCTTCACCGCATCGTCGGTCGCCCTTCCGTACAGCTGCGCGAAGACGGCGACGTTGGAGCCCACCGGGGCGCTGGCCGCGATCAGAACGGCAACGCATACGGTCTCTTCCGCCCAGGGAAGCAGCCGCAGCAGCACAGCGGTCAGGCCGGGGATCACAAGCAGCCGCAGGATGGCGCAGGCCCAGGCGGGGCCGTCCCGCCAGAGGGACGCCCAGTTTACCCGGCGCATCAGCATCCCCAGGCAGATCATCGCCACCGGCGTATTCATCTGCGCAACGGCACCGATGGTGTCCGTCAGGACGTCCGGCACGGGGATCTGCAGGAAGAAGACCAGCAGGCCTCCCGCGAAGGACAGCAGGACGGGATTCCTGGCGATGGCCCTGGCGGAGAGATGCCGCTTCTCGCCGGTGAGGACAAAGAGACCGTACGTCCACTGAAAGAGGTTCAGAAGGGCGATGAAGGGCGCGATGAGAAGAACGGCCCCGCTGCCGAGGACGGCCTCCACCAGGGGGATGCCCATGAAGCCCGCGTTGGAGAAGGCGGCGGAAAAATGATGGACGGGCCGCCGCCTGCCGAAGGCCAGGGCGGAGACCAGCATGGAGAGCAGCAGCGCGCAGAGCGCGCAGAGGGTGGAGACCAGGATGAGACGGCGGGTCTCCGGGCTGGGGGCAACCGTGAGGAAGGAGCGGAGGATCACGCAGGGGACGATCAGGCGAACCAGAATGGCGCTGAGATCCGTCCCTCCGCGCTGGGTGAGGATGTTCCGCTGGAAGAGATACAGTCCCAGCAGGGTGAGAAGAGCCATCACCAGGATCCTGCGCAGCAGTAATACCTCCCTCAACGAGCATCTGGAGATCATCGCCTGCCTGGAGTCCGGGAACCGGCCGGAGCTGCTTCGCCTGCTCACCATCCACCACGACTGCGACCTGCAGACCGCGCAGGAGCTGCAAAGCGCCTATCCGCAGTATTTCCGCTGAGGATCGCCTGCCGGAATACGGCCCGCTCCCCCAAGTGCCTCAAAAGAGAAATGCGCTCCAGCCGTCAGGCTGGAGCGCATTTCTCTTTTCATCTCGAAAGGGCCGGTGGGAAGAGGGGGGCACGGTCATTCCTCCACTGGGGCATGCTCCGGCGGGGCATCCGTTGCCGACATCTCTCCCGCCGGGGCTTCCGTTTCCGCCAGTTCCGTCCGGGCTTTGCGGAGGAAGTCCGCGTCCTCGGTCTTCACATCCGGGACGAAGCCCCGGATGCCGGTCTGCCGCCGGCCCTGGCTCTTCAGGTAGAAGAAGCCGCCCACGGAGAAGACCACCGCCCCGATGAAGTTCACGAAGAGATCCTTCATGGTGTCGATGAGGCCGATGTCGAGGTACCCGCCCAGCCCCAGATCCTGGCCGTTCACCGTCACCTCCGTGATGTCCGGGATGGTGACGACCTTGTTGGAGTTCGTGGGATCCAGGGTCACGGAGTGGAGGGCATGGATGACGGTGTCCTTCTGCATGTCCGCGCCGAACCACCAGTCCATGCTGAACTCAAAGAATTCCCACAGAACGCCGATGGTCATGGAGAAGCAGAAGGCCACCAGGGACAGGTAGAAGGGCGAGAGGTCAAAGGTGATCCGCTTGCTGTCGTTTAAGAGCTTCACCAGGGAGAAGCCCACCGCCGCCGCCAGGAAGCCGTTGATGGTGTGGAGCATGGTGTCCCACCCGGGGATGCGGACGTAGAAGGCGTGGACTTCCCCCAGGATCTCCGCCGCGAAGATGAAGCAGAGAATGGTGATCTCCAGGGCCGGGGGCAGCTCGATGCGAAGCTGCACCTGCACCCAGCTGGGGACGTAAAGAAGCGCCAGGGCCAAAGCGCAGTAGAAGGCGCTCTCGTAGCTGCCCAGCATGATCTGCCGGACGAGGGAGACGATCACCAGGATCCGCAGCACGGAGAAGACGAGAAAAGAGCTCTTATGCTCCCGCAGCTCCATCCGGATGGCCTTCTGAAAGGCCTGTTTCTCCCGCTTCACGGCCTGCTTTTTGGCCTGCTTTTCCGGGCGGCTCATACGGCGCCTCCCCGCCGGGGGGACGCCGGGCGGAAGCCCTCAAAGATACCCAGGGCCCCCTCCCGCTCGGCGGCGAGGAGCTGCTCCGGGCTCGTCAGCGTCCAGTAGACGCCCTGCACCCGGAGCCCCCGGCAGCAGAGGCGGCGGAAGGGGCTTTTCCGATCCTGCCAGCGCCAGGCGATGAAGTCCGGCCGCGTCCAGGCGTTGGAGAAGAGGGTGGAGAGCATGAAGCTGGCCAGAAGCTGCGGGTGGTCGGGGGAGCGCAGAAAGTCCTGGGACAGCTGGCCCCGGATGAGCTCCGGCCGGTGCTTTCGCAGCCAGAGGACGGCGAAGGGGTCGAAGCTCTCCAGGCAGTAATCCAGATCCGGGAAGCTGTCCAGCAGGGCGCAGGTCTCCTCCGCCAGGACGGCCTCGTTGCCCCGGATGGGCTTGAGCTCCACGATGAGGGGGGCCGTCCCCGCGAAGAGGGGCAGAACCTCCGAGAGGAGGGGGATCCCCTCCTCCGTGCCCAGCAGGCGGCAGCGGGAGAGCTCCTCCCAGGAAAGCTCCTCCACCTTCCCCACCCGGCCGCAGACCCGGGCAAGGTCGCTGTCGTGGATCACCACCAGCTGCCCGTCCGCCGTGCGGTGGACGTCCAGCTCCGCGCCGAAGCCGCCCTCGGCGGCCCGGCGGAAGGCGGCGAGGCTGTTCTCCGGGATGCCGCCGCCGTTATCGTAGAGGCCCCGGTGGGCGTAGCGCCAGTCCAGCAGCTTCTCCCAGCCGGGCTGGCCCCGGCGGCCGTCCAGCAGGAAGCAGCCCGCCAGGGGCAGGGCGGCGGCCGCCGAGGCCAGGGCGATCTTGGTGTTTCTCTTCATTGGGTCACACTTCCTTTGCAGGGGATCAGTCCATTTCCTCGAAGGCGTCCAGACCCCGCTTGGCCTCGGCCTTGCTGTCGCCGTGGCGGACGAAGCACATGGTGACGAAGCTCAGCGCCACGAACAGGGCGGCGTAGGGGAAGAGGATCTTATAGCTCACATGGCGCATCAGGGTGCCGGCCAGCACCGGGGTCACCACCTGGGCGGCCATGGAGGCGGTATAGTAGTAGCCGGTGAACTTGCCGATGTCGCTGCCCTTGCACATCTC
>CAKTSC010000076.1 GCA_934597465.1 uncultured Dysosmobacter sp. | reverse complement strand
TCCAGCCCTCCGGCTGTATCGGTTGAGCAAAAGTCAGCGTGGGAATGGTGTGGTATCTTTATCTAAGTGAATCCCCCCGCTCCCACTTGCTGACGGCCTGGGGCGTGACCCCCAGGGCCTCCGCCAGCTTCTCCTGGGTCAGGGCGCTCCGCACCCGCCAGGCGCGGATCTGCTTTCCCATGTTCTCGGTCATGTCTGTGTCCTCCTTTGGCTTGATGCCCTCAGGATAGCATACGGCCCCTGCCCGCGCCAGCGACCACCCGTTGTCCCCGCTCCAACCTCCGGTTCACAGCAGCGCCCGCAGGGCGTCAATGTCCTCCTCCGTGGTAGACCAGCCGGTGGCAAAGCGCACGGCGGCGTGGTTCTCGTCCAGGCTCTCCCAGAACCCGAAGGAGACGTTTTCCTGGAGCTCCGCCATCCTGCCCTTCTCCAGGATGATAAACTGCTGGTTCGTGGGCGAATCCAGCAGGAACCGGTATCCCTTCTCCCGGAAGGCCGCCTTCAGCGCCTCCGCCATGGCGATGGCGTGGGCGCTGATCCTGAAGTAGAGCCCGTCCGTAAAGAGGGCGTCGAACTGCACCCCCAGCAGCCGTCCCTTGGCCAGGAGCGCCCCGTGCTGCTTCATCTGCGTCAGGAAGTGGGCCGGGGCATTCCCCCGGGGAAAGACCACCGCCTCCCCGCAGAGGGCCCCCACCTTGGTGCCCCCGATGTAGAAGGCGTCGCAGAGCGCCGCGATCTCCGGCAGCGTCAGGTCGTTGGCGGGGCTCATCAGGCCGTACCCCAGCCGCGCCCCGTCCAGATACAGCTGCAGCCCCCGGGCCCGGCACACCTCCGCGATGGCCGTCAGCTCCGCCTTGGAGTAGAGCGTCCCGTACTCCGTGGGGAAGGACAGGTACACCATCCCCGGAAAGACCATGTGCTCGTGGTTCTCGTCGGCGCAGAAGGCTGCGCAGAAGGCCTCCACGTCCTCCGCCCGGAGTTTCCCGTTCTCCTCCGGCAGCGTCAGCACCTTGTGGCCGGAGAACTCGATAGCCCCGGCCTCATGGACGCTGACATGCCCGGTCCCGGCGCTGAGCACCCCCTCCCAGGGCCGGAGCATGGTATCGATCACAAGCTGATTGGTCTGCGTCCCGCCCACCAAAAAGTAGACCTGCCCCTCCGGGCAGCCGCAGCTCTGCAGGATCTTCTCCGCTGCCCGGGCGCAGTAGCCGTCCGAGCCGTAGCCCGGCAGGGCCTCCTGATTCGTCTCCGCGAGCCGCCGCAGCACCTCCGGATGGGCCCCGGCAATGTAGTCGCTGGCAAAGGAAAGCATGGACTTCTCCTCCCAAAAAGTTTTTCTCCCCCAGCATAGCGGGGAAGCCCCCAAATGTCAAGAAACCGCCCCGGAAGCCGCGCTTCCGGGGCGATCTTCTCATTTCCGCCGGGCCTCGATGGCGTCCAGCAGCCGGGCCGCCACCTCGTCCTTGCCCAGGAGGGGCAGCTGCTCCGCGCCCTCCGGCGTCAGCAGCGTCACAACGTTCGTGGCCACGCCGAAGCCCGCGCCCTCCGTACAGAGGCTGTTGGCCGCGATCATATCGAGATGCTTCCGCTCCAGCTTCGCCCGGGAATTCTCGATGAGATCCCGGGTCTCCATGGAGAAGCCGCAGACAAAGAGCCCTGGGTGCCGGTGCTCCGCCACCCATTGAAGGATGTCCTCCGTCCGGGCCAGGGGGAGGGTGAGCTCCCCGTCCCCCTTCTTCATCTTGTGCTCTGAGACTGCGGCGGGCCGGTAGTCCGCCACGGCGGCGGCCTTGATGAGGATGTCCGTCCCCGGCAGGGTGTCCTGTACCGCCTCCAGCATGTCCCGGGCGGAGACCACGGGCTTCACCGTCACCCCCATGGGGGCCGCCAGGGCCGTTGGCCCGGAGATCAGCGTCACCTCCGCCCCCCGCAGGGCCGCCTCCCGGGCGATGGCGTAGCCCATCCGCCCGCTGGAGTGGTTGGTGAGATAGCGGACGGGATCCAGGGTCTCCTGGGTGGGCCCCGCCGTCACGGTGACGTGGACGCCGGCAAGGGTCTTCTCCCGGGCCAGCTCCATGGCGATGCACTCCAGCAGAACCTCCGGCTCCGGCAGCTTCCCGCTGCCCACGTCCCGGCAGGCCAGAAGCCCGCTGGCGGGCTCGATGATCCCGAAGCCGTAGCGCCGCAGGGTCGCGATATTATCCTGGGTGATGGGGTTTTCCAGCATGGCGGTATTCATGGAGGGGGAGACCAGCTTGCGGCACCTGGCGGCCAGCACCGTGGTGGTCAGCATGTCGTCCGCGATGCCGTGGGCCAGCTTCGCCAGGATATTGGCCGTGGCCGGGGCGATGAGGATCAGATCCGCCGCCTTGGCGAGGGAGATGTGCTGCACGTCGTACTGAAAGTCCCTCGCGAAGGTGTCCACCACGCAGCGGTGGTTCGTCAGGGTCTCAAAGGTCAGGGGGGTGATGAACTGCGCGGCGTTCTCCGTCATGATGACGTGAACGTCCGCCCCTGCCTTGCGCAGGCCGCTTGCCACGCTTGCCATCTTATAGGCGGCGATGCCGCCGGTAACACCCAGCAGCACGCACTTTCCGGAAAGGTTTTCCATCGTGATACCATCCTGTTTCCATGAGCTTCCGGGGCCTTCCCCCGGCGTCGCCCGGGCGGAAGGGCTTTCCCGCCGCCCGGAGCAAGGGCAGTATAGCAGAGCCGCTTTCCCATTGCAAGCGGGAATTTCCGCCGCTTTCCTCCTAAAAATATTCCGGTTTCCGAAAACTGTAAGCCACGCTTCCGAAAACTGTAAGCCGGAGTTCTAGAAACCGGGAACGCAGCGGCGGAAAGGAAATATCTCCCACAAGAAAGTCCTTGCTTTTCCCGCCCCCGCCGGGTATAATCAGCGGGCCGCCCTCCCCGGGCGAGCATCGAAGCCCCCAGCCGTCCGCCCCGGGCGGATGCCGGGGCAAAGGAGCCGTTATGATCCTGACCATCGACATTGGAAATACCACCGTCTGCCTGGGCGGCGTGGAGCGCCTGCCGGACGGCGGCTACGCCCTCCGCTTCACGGAGCGGCTGGACAGCAGCACGGACTGGGGCGTGCCGGAATATGTGGGCGGCATCTGGATGGCCCTGCAGCAGCAGCGCCTGAAGCCGGAGGACTTCGAGGGGGCCATCCTCTGCAGCGTGGTGCCCTACCTCGTGGCCACCCTCCGGGAGAGCGCCCAGCGGGTGCTGGGCTGCAAGCCCATGCTCATCACCCGCAGACTGGATACCGGCCTCACCCTGGATCTGCCGGAGCCGGAGAAGCTGGGCTGGGACCGGGTGGTGGACGCCGCCTGGGCCGCCGCCAACTACCCCCTGCCCCTGGTCACGGCGGATCTCGGCACCTGCACCACGCTGAACGTGGTGCGCCGGGGCGGCGTCTTTTCCGGCGGCGTCATCGCCGCCGGGGTGGAGACGGGCATCCGGGCCCTGGCCCGGAACACCGCCCAGCTCTCCGCCGTGAAGCTGCGGACTCCGGAGCACGTCATCGGGAAAAATACCGCCGAGTGCCTGCTCTCCGGCGCGGTGGCGGGCACCGCCGACATGCTGGACGGCCTTGTGGCCCGGATCGAGGAGGAGCTGGGGGAGCCCGTCACCCTGGTGCTCACCGGCGGCGCTGCCCGCCTGGTGGAGCCCCTGCTCCGCCACCCCCACCTCCACGACCCCGAGATGCTCACCCTGGGCCTGGCCTACCTCTACCACCGCAACCGCCCGTAAGATCCCCAAAAGCGCCGGTTCCCCCGGCGCTTTTTCCCTGCCCCCGGCAAAAATTTTTCCCGCCCCCTTTTCCCGACAAAATCCCGCCCCTGCCATTTGTTACCATAATGCCAAATCGGCCGCCACCGGCGGCAGGCGGGAGGGGACGAGCCTTGGCGAAGGGGATCCAACTGACGGAGGCCCGGCGGAGGGATCTGCCGGCCCTGGGAATCCGGTTTTTCCTGGCGGCGGCGCTGTGCGCGGCCCGGATCGGCGGCGGGGAGGCTCCCTTCGCCCTGGGCTGCGTGGCGGCGGCGGGGCCGGGGACGGGGGGCATCGCGGCCCTGCTGGGCTGCGGGGCGGGCCTGGCCCTCTTCCTGGACTTCTCCTCCGGCCTCATCCAGCTGGGGGCCTCCATCCTGACGGCCGCCGCCATGACGGCCCTCCAGGGCACGAAGCTGGCAGAGAAGCGGGGCTTCGCCCCCCTCTGCGCCGGGGGGATGTACCTTGCGGTGAAGGGCATCTGGATCCTCCAGTCCGCCCGTCCGGCGGCCCAGCTCCCCGCCTGCCTCCTGACGGCCTCCCTCGGCGCCCTCTCCGCCTGGGGCTACGTGCCCCTGCTCCGGGGCAGGCAGCCGGAGGAGGCGGGCCTCCGCTTCCTGGGCCTGACCCTCCTGGCCGCCCTGGGGGAGGCCCAGCTCTCCGGCGTCAGCCTGGGCGGCGTGGGCGTCATGGCGCTGACGGTGCTCACCGCCTGGCGCCGGGGCCTGGGCCCCGCCCTGGAGACGGGGCTGATGGGGGGCTTCCTGCTGGACTGCGGCACGGGAGCGGGCCTCTGCCGCTCCGCCGCCTGCGCCCTGACGGGCCTTCTCTGCGGTCAGGCCGCCGGGGGACGGCGCGGCCGCCTGGCCCCGGCCCTGGCTGCCGCCGGGGCGGGCGCGGTGCTGCTGCTCCTTTACCCCGGGGCCCAGGGCCAGGCCCTCCTGGCGGAAACGGCCCTGGGGGGCCTCCTCTTCCTGGCCCTGCCGGGCAGGCTCTTCGGCGGCAAGCGCCTGGCGGAGGACAGCGCCCCCGCCCGCGCCACGGCGGCGGATGCCGTCCGGCGGCGGATCAGCGCGGCGGCGGACGCCTTCCGGGAGCTCTACGAGAGCCTGGGCCGCACCCCGGCCCGGGACTTGGAGGAGAACCCCGCCGTGCTCTTTGACCGGGCGGCGGAGAAGGTCTGCCGGGACTGCGCCCTCTGTTCCCTCTGCTGGCGGAAGGAGTACGTGGGCACCTTCAACGCCATGAACGACGCCGCCCCTTTCCTCCTGGAGCGGGGCCGGGCCCTGGCCAAGGACTTCCCCTCCTACTTCTCCGACCGCTGCATCCACCTGACGGATTACCTGGCCGCCGTCAACGGCGAGCTCACCGCCTACCTCCTCCGGCGGCAGTACCGGGCCCGGCTGGAGGAGAGCCGCCGGGAGGCCCGGGGCCAGTACGCCCAGATGGGGGAGCTCCTCCGCTCCGCCGCAGCGGATCTCACCGCCGACGCCCCCGCCTCCGGCTCGGACGCCCCCGCCTGCCGGGTGGGGGCCGCCCTCCGGCCCAAGGAGGGGGAGAAGGTCTGCGGCGACGAGCTGGAGAGCTTCGAGACCCGGGACGGCCTTCTCTGCCTCCTGCTCTCGGACGGCAGCGGCAGCGGCGAGAGCGCCCGGCGGGAATCCGCCCTCACCAGCCGCCTTCTCCGCCAGTTCCTGGAGGCCGGCATCCAGCCGGAGGCTGCCTTGAAGACCCTCAACGCTGCCCTGGCCCTCCGGGGAGAGGAGACCGGGAGCTTTGCCACCATCGACCTCTTCACCCTCCGCCGGGATACCGGCGAGGCGGGCTTCTACAAGTACGGCGCGGCCCCCAGCTATCTAAAGCGCCTGGGCTCCGTCCGCCGGGTGGCGGGCAGCTCCCTCCCGGCGGGATTGCGGGAGGCCCCCGCCCCGCCGGATGTCACCCGCCTCCGCCTGGAGGGCGGCAGCTTCGCCGTCATGGTCAGCGACGGCGTGGCCGACGCCGGCAGCGACGAGTGGCTCCAGGACTTCCTGGCGGGCTGGAGCGGCGAGGATCCCCAGGCCCTGGCCGGCGCCCTGATGGCCGAGTGCCGCAGGCGCGGCCGCACCGCCGACGACTGCGCCGTCCAGGTGCTCTACTACTATCCCTCCCCCGCCCCCAAGCCCGTCTGACCCCCGGTCAGCGAAAGCGGCCGCCCCGCGTTCTCCGTTCCGCCGCCCCAAAGTCCGCCTGACGCCCCCGGCGGCAAAAACGATTCCCCAAAGCCGCCCCAGCGGCAGCGGCATCCCAGCGCCCCCGGCGCTCCCCGCACCCCGGCGGCAATGCCCCCCGGCCAAAGGAACCCACTCCCACCCGGCGCCGGGAACGCCTCCCGCCCGCCGTCTCATTCTGCCGCCCCACCCCCGCCGGGAACCGCGCACCTTCCCCCTCCCTGCCCCCATCCCGGCGCTCCCCCATCCCCCACCCCCACCCCCGCGGACGGGCCCCGCCCGTCCGCGATTTTTCTGCCGCCGGTATAAAAATTTCCCTGCCGTGGGAAACTGCTCCCTGGAACAGTCAAAACAAGGATTGGGGGAAGCAGCATGGTGAAAGGGATCTCCCGGCGGGTCGTAGTGGTGGACTCGCCGGATCGTCGGTTTTTTGAGCAGGCCATCTTCATCGTCCGCAACGACGCGGCCGGGGAGGGCGTCTCCTCCCGGGAGCTGGTGGAGGAGGCCCGCCGGGTGGCCAGGAGCTACACCGGGACTTCCGGCCGCTGGGGCCGGGCCCTCCGGAACCTGTCCCCGGCCCTCTATACCCTGATGGGCAGCGCCGGGGTGGGCCTCATGTGGCTCCTCACCACCCTCAGCTGAGAGGAAACGGGAGCGGAAGGCGCGCCTTCCGCTCCCGTTTCCTCCCCCGGGGAAAAGCGTCCGCCGGGAAAGAATATGCTTGCAAATACCGCCTCCGGCCGTTATAATAAACCAT
>CAKTSC010000075.1 GCA_934597465.1 uncultured Dysosmobacter sp. | reverse complement strand
TAGGAGATGTCATAGAAGGTCTTGCCGAAAACATCATAGGTGGAGGTGCCGATAAGGGTTCCATCAGCGTACTTGTAGCCGTCCTTGCCGTCGTAGCCGCCCTTGCTGTCCTTCTGGCCCACCTTGTAGCCCTGGTCATAGCGGTTGGTGACATAGAAGAACTCGATGCCGTTGTCCACGCAGTACTTCACGAACTCCACGGCGCCGGGCAGGGCGGTGCAGCCCTCGCTCATGACAAAGCGGGCGAAGGCGGCGTTGTTCCAGTCGCCGTCCTTGCCGACCACGTTGGCGGTGTAGTGGACGCCGTCCACCAGGGTGTCATCGATGTCGCTGAAGACGGCCACGCGCTTGCCGTCCTTGAAGAGCTTGCCGTTCTCCATCTTGAAGCCGTCGGTGCCGGCCTTGGCCTTGGCCACCATCTCGTCCACGTTGCGCTTGCCGATGTTGAAGGCCTGCATCATGAGGCCGTGGCACTCGGCGGACATCTGCCAGACGGCGGCGCCCACCATGTTCTCATAGGCGGCCACGGGGGAATAGACGCCCACCTTCTTCTCCATACCGGTGATGACGGCGGTGCGGGTGGCGGAGTCCCACTTGATCTCCGCGCCGAAGCCCTCGGCCAAAGCGCGGGCGCCCACCATGGTGTAGCCGTCCTCGGAGATCCAGATGGAACCCTTGGGCACGTCGATGGTCTTGCCGTCCACCGAGATCTTCACGTCTTCCGTGCGGATGACGTTGTTGGCGGCGGAGGCGCTGACGCTGAGGCTGAACACCATAGCCAGGGTCAGGACTGCCGCGAGAATGCGCTTTTTCATTCGTTCGTCCTCCTCTTTTCCTTTTGATTTTCCCTCAAATTCCGGTACCGGAGGCCATCCCGGCAGAAGGGGCGGCGGGCGGTACCATTGTGGCTCATTATAATGGCTTTCACAAATCTTTGCAATATCGAAACAGAATTTTCCCCTTTTTTGTGCATTCAAGCAAATCCCTTCCCTGAATTTTGGAGAATTCCCCCAGACATCTCTTTTTTGGTGTACTCCTCCAAACAACGCGATTCGGGGGAAAATTCATGAAAAACCGGGAAAAATTCCGAAAAAAGGCCCGTCCCGCCGCAAAAACGGCAGGACGGGTCGCGGGCTTTTGGTGGGTGTTCAGCCGTTCTGGCGCAGGAGCTCCTCCTTGATCGTCCAGAGCTTCAGGGAGAGATCCACGTAGTAGTTGTGGGGGTTCTCGAAGCGTTTCACGCTGTCCCAGAGGGTGTTCACCTGTTGCTCGCAGTAGCGCTGGATCTCCTGGAGAGAGGGGCGTTGGTAGACCAGCTGGCCCTTGCGGTAGACGGCCCGCAGCAGCGGCTCGGCCCGGTAGCTCTCCAGGGTCTTCCACTTCCAGGTGGCCTCGGGGTCGAAGAGCCGCAGGGGCTCGGTATCGTCCACCAGCTCGTCGTAGAGGGTGATATAGTCCGCCTCGGCCTTGCCGGTCTCCCGGTCGAAGAGGCGGTAGACCTTCTTGAAGTGGGGGTTTGTGATCTTGGTGACGTTCTCGCTGAGCTTGATCTTGGGGATGATGCAGCCCTCCTCATCCTCCACGGCGGCCAGCTTGTAGACGCCGCCGAAGACCGGCTCGCTGCGGGCGGTGATGAGCCGCTCGCCCACGCCGAACATATCCACCTTGGCCCCCTGGAGCAGGAGATCCCGGATGATATATTCATCCAGGGAGTTGGAGGCGGAGATCTCGCACTCCGTCCAGCCCGCCTCGTCCAGCATCCTGCGGGCCTGCTGGGAGAGATAGGTGATGTCGCCGGAGTCCAGGCGGATGCCGCACTTGGTGATGCCCAGGGGCTTCAGTACCTCGTTAAAGGCCCGGATGGCGTCCGGCACGCCGGATTTCAGGGTATTATAGGTGTCCACCAGCAGCACGGCGTTGTGGGGGTAGATCTCGCAGTAGGTCTTGAAGGCCTCGTACTGGCTGGGGAACATCTGCACCCAGGCGTGGGCCATGGTGCCCCCTGCCGGGACGCCGAAGACCTGGTCGGAGAGGGCGCAGGCCGTGCCCTTGCAGCCGCCGATGTAGGCGGCCCGGGCGCCGGTGATGGCGGCGTCCGTCCCCTGGGCCCGGCGGGAGCCGAACTCCAGCACGGTGCGGCCCTCCGCCGCCCGGACGATGCGGTTTGCCTTGGTGGCGATGAGGCTCTGGTGGTTCAGGCACAGCAGGGCGAAGGTCTCGATGAGCTGGGCCTGGATGGCGGGAGCCCGGACGGTGAGGATGGGCTCCCGGGGGAAGATGGGCGTGCCCTCAGGGATGGCCCAGATGTCGCCGGTGAACCTGAAATGCCGCAGGTAGTCCAGGAATCTCTCGGAGAAGAGGCCCTTGCTCCGGAGGTACTCAATGTCCTCCTCGGAGAAGTGCAGGTTCTCCATGTAGTCGATGAACTGGTCAAGACCCGCGCAGATGGCGAAGCCGCCGTTATCCGGCACGTCCCGGAAGAAGACGTCGAAGTACGTGATGCGATCCTGATACCCGGCCTCCAGATAGCCGTTGCCCATGGTGAGCTCGTAGAAATCGCAGAGAAGGCTCAGGTTCAGCTTTTCCTCTTTCATATTCCACCTCGAAAAACCCGGCGCGGAGCCAGTCCGCGCCGTGATCCACGGCAGGCCGCCCTCCGCCGCCCGGAAACGGATGGCCGCCGTGATACAGTATTCCCTATTATAGTGGGACGGGTGCGGAAAAGCAAGGCATTTCCCGCATCTTTTTTCTTCCTCGGCAAGTCTCACAAAAGTGCGGAAAGCCATTGACTTTTGGCAAATTACGGCTTATGATGATGCGACTACCATGCGGCAGGCTCCGCAGAAATGAGGTACATTCAAATGGGTATCATTCTGGGCATCGACATCGGCTGCTCTACCACCAAGGTGGTGGGCCTCCGGCAGGACGGCACCACCCTGGGGATGCTCCGCACCAAGGGCGAGGACCAGCTCACCTCCCTCTTCGGCGCCATGGGCAGCTTCATCGCCAGCAACCAGCTCTCCCTTCACGATATCGACCGCATCTGTCTCACCGGCCAGGGGGCCTCCTTCGTGGAGGGTGACATCTACGGCATCCCCACCACCCAGGTGGACGAGTTCAACGCCGCGGGCAAGGGCGCTCTGGCCCTGGCCGGGCGGGAGACGGCCCTGGTGGTCTCCATGGGCACCGGCACCTCCTTTCTTTATGTCAACCAAGGCCGGGTGAAGCACATCTGCGGCAGCGGCATCGGCGGCGGCACCCTGGGCGGCCTCTGCCGGCGGCTGGTGGGCATGGAGCGCTTCGGCCAGATCAAGCGCCTGGCGGCGGACGGCGAGCTGAAGAACATCGACCTCATGGTGGGGGACATCTCCCGCAACAGCACGGACACCCTCTCCGCCGACCTTACCGCCGCCAACTTCGGCAACGTGGCGGAGGACGCCAGCGGCGCGGATCTTGCCGCAGGCGTCGTGAACCTGGTGCTCCAGGCCATCGGCACCATGACGGTGCTGGCCACCAAGACCTGCCCGGCCAAGGAGGTCATCCTTACGGGCTCCGTCACCACCCTGGATCAGACCCGGCCCAACTTCGAGACCTTTGAGCGCTTCTACGGCATCCACTACATCATCCCGGAGAACGCCACCTTCGCCACCGCCTACGGCGCCGCCCTCTACGCCCTGGAGAAGTAAAGATCCGCCCGCGGCCTCCGGCCGCGGGCGTCCCCTGTCCCCCGTCCCCCGCGGGGCCAATTCTCCATTGTCAATTCTCAATTCTCAATGAAAAAGGAAGAGCCGCGCACCCGATGGGTGCGCGGCTCTCGTTCTCTTTTGAGAGGGACGGGAAACGGGATCATTCCTCGTCGCCGCCGTCCTCCCCGTCCTCTTCCAGGCCGCCCAGGTCGAACTCCAGCTTCTCGCCGCAGTTGGGGCAGATGACCTCGCCGTCGTTGAGGACATCCTCGTCAAAAAAGACGGTCTCCTCGCAGTTGGGGCAGGTGGTGGCGTAGCACTCTTCCTCCTCGTCTTCCTCGTCCTCGAGATCCTCGTCGTCCTCGTCGAACTCGTCATAGACGATGTCTTCCACGTCCTCCAGATCCTCGCTGACGGCGTCCAGACCGTCGCAGACCTCTTCCAGGCCGTCGCCCAGGTCTTCCAGCTCCAGGGCGATGTCGTCCAGGATGTCGATCATGGCGGCGATGATCTTACCCTCCTTGGTCTCCTTGTCCAGGCCCAGGCCCTCGGCCAGCCCCTTAAGATACGCGACCTTCTCGGTGATTTCCATGGTAGCAGCTCCTTTCTTTTCGCAAAAGCAGCGTTTGATTTCTATCGGTCCCCGCCGGAGCGGAGACGGGAAAAGGGGGAAAGATTTTCCCCCCCTTTTCTCTGCAATTAGTCCTTGGCGCGGCCCAGATACTCGCCGGTGCGGGTATCCACGGTGATCTTCTCGCCCTCGTTGATGAACAGGGGCACCTTGATCTGGGCGCCGGTCTCCAGGGTGGCGGGCTTCATGACGTTGGTGGCGGTATCGCCCCGGACGCCGGGCTCGGCCACGGTGATGACGAGATCCATGAAGTTGGGGACTTCCACGGCGAAGACGCTGCCCTTGTAGCTCACCAGCTTGCACATGGTGTTCTCCTTGACGAACTTGAAAGCCTCGCCCAGGACGTCCTTGTTCAGGGGGATCATGTCATAGGTCTCGGGGTCCATGAAGTAGTAGAGGTCGCCGTCGTTGTAGCTGTACTCGGCGTCCTTGCGCTCCACGACCGCCTGCTCGAACTTGGCGGTGGGGTTGAAGGACTCCTCACGGATGGCGCCGGTCATGACGTTCTTGTACTTGGTGCGGACGAAGGCCGCGCCCTTGCCGGGCTTGACGTGCTGGAATTCGACGACGGTCATGACCTTCCCGTCCATCTCAAAGGTAACGCCGTTGCGGAAATCGCCTGCAGTAATGGTAGGCATAGCTTTGCTCCTCCTTCAAATCTCTGAGAAAACGACCCGCAGGAGGACATTTTCTCCGTATCACTGTAAAAATTGACCTGTAATATTTTATCCCAAGCGGCCCGGTATTGCAAGGGGTTTTGCAAAGTTTTCCCGGGAAATCAGCGATTCTTTTCCCGGCGGCGGAGGGTATTCTCCCGGCAGAGGGCTTTCATGGGGGCCTGGAGGGCGTGGAGTACCCGCTGCCAGGGGCCGACGGCCCCGCCCAAAGGCTCCACCATCAGACTGAGGACGCCCGCCCGGCGGGCGGCCAGGACATCGGTGAGGAGCTTATCCCCCAGCATGGCGGTCTCGCCCTTCCCCTTCCCGGCCCGGGCCATGGCCTTGCGGAGGCCCTCCGTTCCCGGTTTTTTGGCATGGCCCTGGTAGGGGATGCCCAGCTCCGCGCAGAAATCCGTCACCCGGCGGCCGGAGCGGTTGTTGGAGACGATCATCACCGTGATATCCGCCGCGCGGAGGGCGGCGATCCAGGCGCGGACGGTCTCGTCCGGGTGGCGGACGGACTTGGGGGCCAGGGTGAAGTCCAGGTCGCAGAGCAGCAGTGTCACGCCCCGCGCCCGCAGGAAGTCCGGCGTCACCGCCCGGTAATCCGGCAGCAGCACATCCGGCACCAGAGAAATGCTCATATCGGGGCCCTCCGTCTCATAGGATACTCCGCGCCGTTTGGCGCGTTCTCAGTATAGCAGATTCCCGGCCGGTCTACAAGGGGGTATCACCGTGCTCACGCTCATCGTTTCGCCCCGGGAGGCCCAGGAGGCCGCCCGCTATCCCTGCCGCCTGGCCTACGCTGCCTACCGCGTGGGGCCGGAGAGCAGCCTGCTGCGCCAGAGCCTGCCCCTGAACTGCCAAGGCGGGCTCCTGAGTCTCAGTGACCGGGAGGCCCCGCCCCTCCCAGAGCCGGAGGCCCTGGCCGCCGCCCTGGAGCGGGAGTGCCTGCGGCGGGGCTTTTCCGGGGCGGTGCTGGATCTTGAGGAGGCCCCCCGGGGGGATCTGCTGGCGCTGGCCCGCTCCCTGGGGGAGCGCTTCTCCCGGCGGCGCTGGGCCCTCTATCTGCCGGAGGGCTGGGCCGTCCCCGGGGGGGCGGTGCTGCTGAACAGCGCCGTTTCCGGCGGTGAGCTGCGGCAGTACCTGCGGGAGGGGCGGCAGCGCTGGGGCCAGGCGGCGCTGGATCTCCAGCGGCTGCGGATGGATTTCCCCCTCCCCTGCCCCGGCGGCGAGGGGCGGCCCCTCAGCGCGGGGGAGCTGGAGAGGCTGCTGGCGGAGGGCCCCGCGGTCTTCTTTTCCCAGGCCCTCTGCGCCCGGTACTTTACCTATCGGAAGGGCGGGGAGACCCGCTTCGTCCTCTTTGACGACGCCGAGACCCTCCGGCGGAAGCTGCGGGTGGCCCAGGAGTGCGGCATCCCGGACGCCTTCTGCGTCTATCCGGAGGTCAGCGACCTGCTGCCGCGGCTCCTGCAAGGGGGGTAGCGCGGCTGCTTTGGGGGGTGGTCGCCTCTGGGGATCCGTCTCCTGGGGCGTTCGCTTTGCGGTGCGTTCGTTTCCTGCGGCGGCGGCTTCGCGGGGTATCCGCTTTCTGGGGCTTGGGCTCTCGTCCCCCCGCAGGGGGGCATTCTCCATTGTCAATTATCAATTTTCAATTCTCAATTCCCAATCGTCAATTCTCCATTCCCTGCTGCGTTTGCGGGGGAAAGGAAAAGTCCCGTGCCAGACGGCACGGGACTTTTTTCGATGGATCAATAGAACCGCTTGTTCTTGTTCTTGCGAGCGGCCTCAGACTTCTTGCGGCGCTTCACGCTGGGGCTCTCGTA
>CAKTSC010000074.1 GCA_934597465.1 uncultured Dysosmobacter sp. | reverse complement strand
GGTGGAGGTCATGGCCCGCCGGGGCCGGGACACCCTGCGCTACGGCCCCCTGAAGCCCCGGGGCCTGAAGGATCCCAAGACTGGGAGGGAGCCCTACGCCGTGGTGCAGCTGCGGCGGGACAACGCCCAGGGCAGCATCTATAACCTCGTGGGCTTCCAGACCCACCTGCGCTTCCCGGAGCAGAAGCGGGTCTTCTCCATGATCCCGGCCCTCCGCGACGCGGAGTATTTGCGCTACGGGGTCATGCACCGGAATACCTTTTTGGATTCCCCCCGGTACCTGAACCGGTACTATCAGCTCAAGAGCGAGCCCAGGATCGCCTTCGCCGGGCAGATGACCGGGGTGGAGGGCTATGTGGAGTCCGCCGCCTCCGGTTTTCTCGCGGGCATCGAGCTTGCCCGGCGGCTCCGGGGCATGGCGCCTGTGGATTTCCCCCAGGAGACGGCCATCGGGGCCCTGGGGCTCTACGTCAGCAATGAGAGCATCGGGAATTTCCAGCCCATGAACGTGAACTTCGGCATCATCCCGCCCCTGGACCACCGGGTCAAGGGCAAGCGCAACAAGAATGCCGAGCTTTCCGCCCGGTCCCTCGCCATCATCGAGGCACGAAAGGAGGACATCCTGCAATGAGGATCATCGTAGACGCCATGGGCGGCGACAACGCGCCGCTGTGCAACGTGCAGGGGGCGCTGGAGGCCCACCGGGACTTCGGCGTGGACATCCTGCTGGTGGGCCGCAGCGAGGACATCCTCCGCTTCCTGGAGCAGTGCGGGGAGAAGACCCTGCCCCAGGGGGTGGAGATCCGCAACGCCACCGAGGTCGTCACCATGTCCGACGATCCGGCCTTCGCCTTCAAGCAGAAGAAGGACTCCTCCCTGACGGTGGGCCTGCAGCTCCTGAAGGCCGGGGAGGGGGACGCCTTCGTCTCCGCCGGTTCCACGGGGGCCCTGCTCTCCGGGGCCACGCTCCTGGTCAAGCGCATCCGGGGCATCCGCCGGGCCGCCATGGCCCCCCAGATCCCCTGCAAGGGTGGGCAGATGGTGCTCTGCGACTGCGGCGCCAACGCCGAGTGTACGCCGGAGTATCTGCTACAGTTCGCCTACCTGGGGAATTTCTACGCCCAGCGTGTGCTGGGAGTGGAGAAGCCCCGGGTGGCCCTGCTGAACATCGGGGCGGAGGACGAGAAGGGCGATACCCTCCGCCATGAGACCCTGCCCCTCCTGAAGGCGGCGGACGCCCAGGGGCGGCTCCGCTTCATCGGCAGCATCGAGTCCTCGGACGCCATGCAGGGCAAGGCGGATGTCATCGTGGCGGACGGCTTCGCCGGGAACGTGATGCTGAAATCCATCGAGGGCACGGCCAAGTTCCTCAGCTCCCAGCTGAAGGGGATGCTGCTGGCCTCCGCGAAAACGAAGCTGGCGGCCCTCCTGCTGAAGGACGGCCTCCGGAAGTTCAAGGCCATGCTGGATCCCAGCGAGGTGGGCGGCACGGCGTTTTTGGGCATCTCCAAGCCTGTCATCAAGGCCCACGGCTCCTCGGACGCACGGGCCATCCGCAGCGCCATCCGCCAGGCCCGGGATTTCGCCGACAGCGGCTTCATCCGGGCCATCGAGGAGAACATCGACAGCATGAAGCTGGACAAAACCGAGGGCGTTTCTTGAATTTTGGGTATTGACAGAGGGCGGGGGATGCCGTATGATTACCCTGCAATCTTGAAAGGAACCCCAGCGGCGGGAGATCCTTCCAGCGCGGCGGACAGCCGCCGGGGAGCCCGTCCGCCGGGAGCGATATCACAGGGAGTTGAAAAGAGTATGACGAACGAAGAGATCTTCAATACCATGCAAGACCTGGTGGCCGAGCAGTTTGCCATTGAGCCCGAGGAGGTCAGCATGGATTCCTCCTTTGAGGAGGATCTGGGCGCCGATTCCGTGGATCTGGTGGAGCTGGTCATGGCCATGGAGGAGGAGTTCGACATCGGCGAGGTGCAGGAGGAGGAGCTCGGCACCCTCAAGACCGTGGGCGATGCCGTGCGCTACGTCGCCGGGAAACAGAACTGACACGGGAAGCCCCGCCCTGCGCGGGGCTTTTCCCTTTGAAAGGATGGAAGTTATGGAAGGTCTGGAGCAGAAGTTATCCTACCGCTTCCGGAACCGGAAGCTGCTGGACGAGGCCCTGAGCCACAGTTCTTATGTCAACGAACACCGGGGGAGCGGGATCTTCAGCAACGAGCGGCTGGAGTTTCTGGGCGACTCCGTCCTGGGCTTTGTGACGGCGGAGTTCCTGTTCCACCAGCACCCCAACGCGCCGGAGGGGGATCTCACCCGCATCCGGGCGGCGCTGGTCTGCGAGCAGAGCCTTTACGAGGTGGCCCAGAAGCTGGAGCTGGGGAAGTACCTGAAGCTGGGACGGGGCGAGGAGGCAGGCGGCGGCCGCACCCGCAGTTCCATCCTGGCGGACGCCACCGAGGCGGTCTTCGCCGCCGTCTACCTGGACGGCGGCATCCAGGAGGTCACGGCCCTCATCCACCGGGTTCTGCTGGATGCCGAGCGGGAGGAGGCGGTGGAGGAACGCCGCCGGGACTACAAGACCGCCCTGCAGGAGCTGGTGCAGCGCCAGGCCCATCAGGAGCTCAGCTACCGCATGGCCGGGGAGGAGGGCCCTGATCACGACAAGACCTTCCTGGCGGAGGTGCTGCTGAACGGGCAGCTCATCGGCCGGGGCCGCGGCCACAGCAAGAAGGAGGCGGAGCAGTCCGCCGCCGCGTCCGCACTGGAGATGCATTTCGCCGGAAACTGACGCTTCCGAGAAAACGGGGGCCCGTCCTGCTGGACGGGCCCCCGTTTTCTGTTGCGGAGCGGGGAAGGCTGTGCTATGATGGAAGAAAGCTGGAAAAGGGGAGGGAGCGGCCATGGGAAAACGGCTTCAGGCGGTGGCGCTGGCGCTGCTGGCGGCGGTGCTGTACGCCGTGAATCTGCCCTTTTCCAAGCTGCTTTTGGGGCAGGTGGGCTCCCTCACCATGGCGGGGCTCCTCTACCTGGGGGCCGGCGTGGGGATGAGGCTTTTCTCCCTCCTCCGCCGGGACGGCGCCCCCCGGCTGGGCCGGGAGGATCTGGCCCCGACTCTCGGCATGATCCTGCTGGACATCGCGGCCCCCGTCCTCCTGATGCTGGGGCTCCGGGGCGGCGAAGCCGCCAGCGCGTCCCTCCTGGGGAACTTTGAGATCGTGGCGACGGCCCTCTTCGCCCTCATCCTCTTCCGGGAGAAGGTCAGCCGGATGCTCTGGGCGGCCCTTGGCTGCATCACCCTCTCCTGCGGCATCCTCTCCTTCCAGGGGGCGGAGAGCCTGCGCTTCTCGGCGGCGTCCCTCCTGGTGCTGGGGGCGGCCTGCTGCTGGGGACTGGAGAATAACTGCACCCGGCGGATCTCCGGTAAGAGCGCCCGGGAGATCGTGATCCTGAAGGGCTTTTTCTCCGGCGGCGGCTCCCTGTGCCTGGCCCGCCTGGCGGGGGAGAGCCTGCCACCCCCGGATATCGCCCTGCGGGTGATGGCCCTGGGCTTCGTCTCTTACGGTCTCAGCATCTTCCTCTACGTCCGGGCCCAGCGGGAACTGGGCGCCGCCCGCACCAGCGCCTACTACTCCGTGAACCCCTTCGTGGGCTCCCTCCTGGCCCTGCTTCTGCTGCGGGAGCGGCTGGGGCCGGGGTATTTCGCCGCCTTGCCGGGGATGCTTCTGGGTGTGGGCCTTGCCACGGCGGACACCCTTTCCCAGGAACACGCCCATCCCCACACCCACCTGGTGCGGGGGGCGGACGGCCGACTCTATCCGGTGACGCACACCCACCCCCACCGGCATTTCGGCGGGGAGACCCACCGCCACCCCCACCTGGGCCTCGGCGGAGGGAAGAGCTGACGCGCTTGGGGGGAGAAGCGCCGCAATTCTCTCTGGTATTCTCCCTTTGCCTGTGCTATAATAATCTATCTACGGTATTTCCCCGCGGGGAAGCCGCCGGCGGGGCCTGCCGCCGGAAAATCCAGAATCGGGAGCGTGGAAGCCATGTCTTTCCTTACATCCATCCTGCTGGGCCTTGTCCAGGGCGTGACGGAGTTCCTGCCCATCTCCAGCTCCGGCCACCTGGCCATTGCCAGCCAGCTTCTCAACATGGACGGGGCGGAGAACATCCCCCGGTTCTTTGACGTCCTGCTGCACCTGGGCACGCTGGTGGCGGTCTTCGTTGCCTACTGGCCGGAGATCCGGGACATGATCCTGGAGTTCTTTCGGGGCATCGGGGACATCGCCCATCACTCCACTCCCTCGCCCCTGCCTCCGGCCCGGCGGATGATCCTGCTGGTCATCGTGGGCACGCTGCCCCTCTTCGCGGTGCTGCCCTTCAAGGATCGGATCGAGGGCCTCTCCGGCAACCTCTACGTGGTGGCGGCGGCCTTGATCCTCACGGGCTTCCTGCTCTTTTTCAGCGACCGGGTGAAGAAGGGCCGGAAGAAGGAGCGCAGCGCCCGGATGACGGACGCCCTCATCGTGGGTATCTCCCAGGCCATCGCCACCTGCCCCGGCCTCTCCCGCTCCGGCACCACCATCACCACCGGCTGCCTTATGGGCTTTGAGCGGAAGTTCGCCGTGCGCTTCTCCTTCATCCTCTCCATCCCGGCGGTGCTGGGAGCCAACATCCTCTCCATCAAGGACGCCCTGGACGCCGGGGTGGACTGGGGGCAGCTTCCGGTCTACCTTGTGGGCGTGCTGGTGGCCGCTGTCTCCGGCTACGCCTGTATCCGCCTTTTGAAGATGATCGCGAACCGGGGCCGCTTCGGCTGGTTCGCCTACTACTGCTGGGCCGTGGGTCTGCTGACCCTGATCCTGAAGCTCACCCACGCGTCCTAACACTACATAACCGGGAGGTGCCTCCATGGCAGCGACGCAAAAGAAAAGCAGTTCCGGCGGTTCCCGGAGCGGGAGCTCCCGTTCCGGGAGCACGTCCTCCCGCTCCGGCGGGCGCAAGAGCGCCCCGCCCCAGAAAAAGCCCATCCGGCGGGAGGTCTGGGGCGGCGTCCTGTGCCTTTTGACGCTGTGCCTCACCGTCAGCTACTTCGGGGGGAAGGCCATCTTCATCGACTGGCTCGCCATGCTGGTGAAGGGGCTCTTCGGCTATGGGTACTACCTCATGGCCCCGGCCATGCTGGGCTCCGCCCTGATCCTCTTCTGCCACCACGGGCGGCCCGTGCGGCTGCGGGTCACCTGTGCCATGCTGATTCCCCTCTTCGCCGGATCCCTGGCCCACATGGTGGCCTGCAAGCTGGAGTTCACCTCCGGCGTGGGGATCCTGAAGGTGCTCTGGAGCAGCGGCCTTGCCATGACCTCCGGCGGCGTCCTCTCCGGGGCGCTGGCGGTGGGATCGGTGGCGGTCTTCTCCCGGGTGGCCTCCCTGATCCTCTTCACCGCCATCCTTGTGGTGCTGCTGATGATCGCCCTGCGGCTGACCCTGGGGGCCCTCATCGAGAAAAACCGCAGCCGCCCCCAGTATGAGGAGGAGCCGGAGGAGGAGCGCCCCGCCCGGAAGGGCGGCAAGGCCCAGGAGGGCAAGGGCGTCCGCCTGACGCCCATCGAGCCCCAGCCCCGCCGCCGCACGGAGGGGAAGGTGCAGATCGACTTCCCCCTGGACGACGAGCCGGTGACGGCCCGCCGCAAGCCCGCTCCGCCGGAGGAGGAGAGCCCCCAGCCGGAGAAGAAAAAGGGCCTCTTCGGCGGCTTCTTCCGCCCCAAATCCGCCCAGCAGCCCACGCCGGATCAGGTCTTGGCGGAGGAGAGCGCCCCGGCGGCGAAGGCCGGGCCGGAGCCCGCCCCTCAGCCCGCCCCGGTTCCCGCTCCCACTCCGACGCACACCCCCGCCCCCGAGCCTGCTCCTGCCCCCCAGCCCGCCCCGTCTCCGGAGCCCGCGCCCCGGCGGGAGAAGCAGACCGCCGCGGCAGAGGTGCAGAACGCCGCTGCCGCCGTCACCCAGGAGATCGAGGAGCGGAAGGCAGCGGAGGAAGACGTCTACCAGTTCCCGCCCATCACGCTCTTGAACGAGAACCCCGGCGGCAACGTGGCCGAGGCCGGGGCGGAGCTCCGGAACAACTCCCGCCGCCTGGCCGAGACCCTGTCGAGCTTCGGCGTGGACGCCACCGCCGGGGACGTTGTCCACGGCCCCTCCGTCACCCGCTACGAGTTCGTGCTGGATCAGGGCGTGAAGCTCAGCAAGATCACCAACCTGGCCGACGATATCGCCCTGGCCCTGGGGGCCACCGGCGTGCGCATCGCCCCCATCCCGGAGAAGATCTCTGTGGTGGGCATCGAGGTCCCCAACAAGCAGGTCACCAGCGTCCTCATCCGGGACGTGCTGGAGACCCGGGACTTCACGGAGAACCCCTCCAAGGTGGCCTTCGCCCTGGGCAAGGACATCTCCGGCAAGTGCATCATCGGCAACATCGCGAAGCTGCCCCACGTGCTCATCGCCGGTACCACCGGCTCCGGCAAGTCCGTCTGCACCAACTCCCTCATCGTGAGTCTGCTCTACAAGTCCTCGCCGGAGGATGTCCGCTTCATCATGGTGGACCCCAAGATGGTGGAGCTGGCCCCCTACAACGGCATCCCCCACCTGCTGATCCCGGTGGTGACGGACCCCAAGAAGGCCGCCGGCGCCCTGCAGTGGGCGGTGTTTGAGATGATGAAGCGCTACAAGCTCTTCTCCGAGCACAATGTGAAGGACCTTGCAGGCTACAATGCCCTGGCCAAGACCACAGACGAGCTGGAGCACCTGCCAAGCGTGGTGGTGGTCATCGACGAGCTGGCGGA
>CAKTSC010000073.1 GCA_934597465.1 uncultured Dysosmobacter sp. | reverse complement strand
AGCCGCATGGCCTCGATGACCTCCAGGCCCTTGTTCATCAGCGTGGCGCAGTCCACGGTGATCTTCTCGCCCATTTTCCAGTTTGGGTGCTGTAAGGCATCGTCCCTTGTCACATTTTGCAGTTCCGCCGCTTTCCGGCCGTAGAAGGGCCCGCCGGAGCAGGTGAGAAGGATCCTCTTGACCTCTTCCCTCCCCCGGCAGCCCTGCAGGCACTGGAAGATGGCGGAATGCTCGCTGTCCACCGGCACGATCTCCGCGCCATAGCGGTCGGCGGCGGCCATCACCAGCTCCCCGGCGCAGACCAGGGTCTCCTTGTTGGCAAGGGCGATGCGCTTGCCCTCCCGGATGGCGGCCAGGGTGGGCTTCAGCCCCACCATGCCCACGACGGCGGTGAGGACGGTGTCGGCCTGGGGCAGCGTGGCCGCCGCCAGCAGCCCCTCCTCCCCGGAGAGGACTTTCGTCTCCGTGTCCGCCAGGCGGACGCGGAGCTCCGCCGCCGCCTTTTCGTCCGTCAGAACGGCCAGGTCGGGATGAAACTCCCGCACCTGCGCCTCCATCCGCTCCACGCTGGCGTTGGCCGTCAGGGCGGCCACGCGCAGCCCCAGCTCCCGGACGACATCCAGGGTCTGGCGGCCGATGGAGCCGGTGGAGCCCAGTATTGCAATGCTATTCGTCATAGTCTCGTCCCGATTCCTGAAATTATCCCAGCAGCGCCGCCAGGAGATACGCGAAGGGCGCCACGAAGGTCACACTGTCAAAGCGATCCAGCACCCCGCCGTGGCCCGGCAGGAGCTTGCCGTAGTCCTTCACCCCGAACTCCCGCTTGATGACAGAGAAGCTCAGATCGCCGATCTGGTCGATGACGCTGCCGAGGAGCCCCAGCGCCAGGATCTGCCCCCAGGAGAGGAAGCTCTCCCCCAACGCCCAGGTACCAACGGCGTGGAGCAGGATCATCCCGATGACGCCGCCCAGCAGACCGCCGACGCCGCCCTCCACGGTCTTTTTGGGGCTCACGTGGGGGGCCAGCTTGTGCTTCCCGCAGGCCATGCCCGCGAAGAGGGCGAAGGTATCGCTGCCGAAGGAGATGGCGAGCGGCAGCCACACCATCACCGTCCCCTGCGCCCCCATCCGGAGCCGCAGCAGGCAGGAGAGCATCAGCGGGAAGACGAACCCCCCGAAGATGCCCGCCGTCAGGTGGGCGAAGGGCACCGCCCCCTCCTTCCCGTAGCGGAGGATGGCGTGGAGGAAAAGCCCCAGCACAAGGGCCAGTCCCAGAATGGGAAGGCCCCAGGGAAAACCCGCCGCCTGGATCTCTCCCTCCAGGGAGAGGGGCATGACGCTGTAAAAGGATTCCCCAAAGACCGCCAGCGGTACCAGTGCCGCGCTCCCCTCCGTCAGAACACAGAGCGTCCTATCCCCCGCCGCACCCACGGCGTGGAGGAGTTCGTGGGCCCCCACGCCGCAGAGGGCCATCATCAGCAGCATGGTGGCCCAGGCCGGGGCGAAGCTCAGCACCAGCACCAGCAGGGGAATGCCGATGACCCCCACCATCACTCGTTTGAACATTGCATCTCACCCTTTCCGGCGTCCCAGGGGACGCCGTCTCTTTCTCACTTTTTCACCCCGCCGAAGCGCCGGTCGCGGTGCTGGTAGGCATCGATGGCCCGCAGCAGCTCCGCCTCGTCGAAGTCCGGCCAGAGGGTATTCGTGACGTAAAACTCCGAATAGGCGCACTGCCAGAGGAGGAAGTTGGAGAGCCGCTCCTCCCCGCTGGGCCGGATGATGAGCTCCGGATCCGGGATACCGGCGGAGTCCAGGTAGTCCGAGAACAGCCCCTCCGTCAGCTCCTCCGGCTTCCGCCGCCCCTCCGCGCAGTCGGCGGCGAAGCGCCGGGCCGCCCGCAGGATCTCGTCCCGCCCGCCGTAGTTCAGGCAGACGTTGGCCTGGAAGCAGTCCTTAGGCAGATGCTCCGTGATCTCATCGGTCTCATGGGCCAGGGCCCGGAGCTCCGGGGCGATGGGCGTCATGTCCCCGAAGAAGTGGAGCCGGATGTGATCCCGCTCCATGCTGTCCACCGCCTCCAGAAGGTACTTCTTCAGGAGCGCCATGATGGCGGAGACCTCCGTCTCCGAGCGCTTCCAGTTCTCCGTGGAGAAGGCGTAGACCGTGAGGTAGCGGATGCCGATATCCTTGCAGTAGGTCGCGATGCGGCGGAAGGTCTCAGCCCCCGCCTTGTGCCCCGCCGTGCGGGGCAGGCCGCGCTGGGTCGCCCAGCGGCCGTTGCCATCCATGATAATGGCAATGTGACGGGGCAGGTGGGCCATATCCACCTGCCCCGCCTCGTTCATGGGAATGTTCTCTGCCATCAGACTGCCATCAGTTCCTTTTCCTTCTTGGCAAGGAGCTCGTCGATCTTCTTGCAGCTGTCGTCGGTCATCTTCTGAAGGTCCTTCTCCGCGGCCTTCAGCTCGTCCTCGGTGATCTCGGACTTCTTCTCCATCTTCTTGAAGTAGTCCATGGCGTCCCGGCGGATGTTGCGGATGGCCACCTTGCCGTTCTCGCCGTACTTGTGGATCTGCTTCACCAGCTCCTTGCGGCGCTCCTCCGTCAGCTGGGGGAAGGCCAGGCGCAGGGAACGGCCGTCGTCCTGGGGATTGATGCCGAGGTCAGAGGTCTCGATGGCCTTCTTGATGAGCTTCACGGCGCTGGTATCCCAGGGCTGGATCACGAGAGACCGGGGGTCGGGAGAGGTGATGGACGCGATCTGCTGGATGGGGGTGGGGCTGCCGTAGTAGTCCACCATGATGCGATCCAGCACGGAGGCGTTGGCCCGGCCGGCCCGGACGGACGCGAAGTCCGCAGAAACGGAGTCGATGCTCTTGCGCATCTTTTCCTCATAAACCTTGTATTCGTCCTTCAGCATAACAGTTTACTCCTTTACGATCGTTCCGATTTTTTCGCCGCGCAGCACGCGGAGGATGTTGCGGGGGTCTTTCAGGGCAAAGAGCAGCACAGGGATGTGGTTATCCATGGAGAGAGAGGTGGCGGTGAAGTCCATCACCGAGAGGTGGTTTGCCAGGATGTCGTCGTAGCTGATGCTGTCGTACTTCACGGCGGTGGGATCCTTCACAGGGTCGGCGGAGTAGACGCCGTCCACGTTCTTGGCAAGGAGGATCACGTCGGCGTTGATCTCCGCCGCCCGCAGCACCGCCGCCGTGTCGGTGGAGAAGAAGGGGCAGCCGGTGCCCGCGCCGAAGATGACGACCCGGCCCTTTTCCATGTGCCGGATGGCCCGGGAGCGGATGTACGGCTCCGCGATGGAGCTCATCTCCACCGCCGTCTGCACCCGGACGGGGATGCCCTTCTGCTCGCAGACATCCGCCACCGCCAGGCAGTTCATCACCGTGGCCAGCATGCCCATGTGGTCGGCCCGGGTGCGCTCCATCTTGCCGCCGGCGTTTCTGGCGCCCCGCCAGAAGTTGCCGCCGCCGATGACGATGCCCACCTGAACGCCCATGTCCACGCACTCTTTGATGACGTCGCAGACCTGGCCGATGACCTCGAAATCCAGACCCGTACCCTTGTCGCCGGACAGGGCCTCGCCGCTGATCTTCAGCAGCACCCGCTTGTATACCGGTTGATCCATTGGAACCATCCTCCCGTCAGAAAAGTTTGATTTTTTCATACAGATGTATTTTACCGTATTTCTCCGCTTTTGCAAAGGGGGTATCTGCTCTTTTTCACCGAAAATTCAAAAAACCCCGCCGCCTTCCCCGGCCCCCCGGCCCCGGCGGCGGCATTTCCCGGGAAAGGCGGCTTTTTTCGTCCCTTTTTCCCGCCGCAACCGATATTTGACACGCGGGTGGTAGCTTTTCCGCCGTCGGGATGCTATGATAAGCCTCGACGGAAGCCCTCCCCCGCCGTCCGCGGCGGCCGGAGGAAGGGCTCTCCCCAACACCTTCCCCAATGACCGCCCCCGGCCCCCACCGTTTGCGGCAGCTTGGGAAAGGCGTTCCCATTCTCAATTTTCAATTCTCAATTAAAAGGAGGACTCCGCCATGACCTTGGGCCAGCGGATCAGTGAATACCGGAAGAAGCTCGGCGTCTCGCAGGAGGAGCTGGGCGACCGGCTTGGTGTCAGCCGCCAGGCCGTCAGCAAGTGGGAGACGGACATCGCCTCCCCGGATATGGAAAACCTCCTGGCCCTCAGCCGGGAGTTCGGCATCTCCGTGGCGGAGCTCACCGCCACACCGGAGGAAACCGCTCCGGAGCCCCCGGCCCCGGAACCCTCCCCCACGGGAAAGGGCTTCCCCTGGAAGGGGCTCTGCTTCGCCCTGCTCGCCTGCGTCCTTGTTCTCGGGGCTCTCTGGTGGAACGCCAGGAAGAATGTGGAACACCTGCCCAGTTCCTCCGCCCAGGAGGAGCCGGAAAGCCCCCAAAGCGACTTTGCCCTGATCTTTGACTGGATGGATCCGCCCCGGTTTCTGGAGCTGGGGGAGCAGCAGGGGGATTACCCCTTCGGCGTGGATCTCTCCCTCCACGGGACGGAAACGGTGCTCACCGGGGACAATGGAGAAACCGTCCATACCCTGGGGGATCTGAGCGAGGATCACCTCCGGCTCTCCTACTTGGAGTATGAGGACAGCGGCAGCCTGTACCGCGGCATCACCCTCTTGGAGTGCAGCGGCAGCAAGGAGATCAGCACGCCCCGCGGCATCCGCATCGGCAGCACCAAGGCGGAGGTGGTGACCGCCTACGGCACGGATCTCGTCTACTGCCTGAAGGAGGAGAGCGGCGACATCCTGGTTCCCCACGACTACTACTATGCCTACCAGACGGAGGCGGCCCCCACCTACACCCTCTGCCTCTTCCTGCGGGACGGCCTGGTGGTGGGCATCCGGATGGAGAACGTGATGGACTTGGGCCTGGACGCCTACGCCGTGGATAACCTCAATACCTTCCCCATCCTCGCAAACGGCGACCCGGACTTCACCCACCGCCGGGATCCGGAGCGGAAGGACATGGACGAGACCCAGATCGTCTATAGCGCCTGGAACCAGCTGGTCACCAACCAAAACCTCTCCGCCGAGGAGTGCTACGGCTGCCGCCGGGATGTCTTCACCAATCTGCCGGAGATGAACTGGCAGGAGTTCACCCAGCTGGGCGGCTCCACCGACCCCGTTGCGGCGGAGGCTTTCGCCGACTGGCTCCGGGATCAGGAGAGCCTTTCCGACGGCGAAATCTACTACATCCAGCGGGGCTCCATGGCCGCCGGTCTGGACGGCGCCTACTCTGAGAACTACTGCTCCGTCCTGGCCGCCGCCCTGGCCTATGACCCGGTGGCCTTCGCCCGGCAGCTGGCCTATGACTCCGGCGCGGACGAATCCCAGCTGCGCGCCCACGTCCTGATGGCGGCCGCCTACGGCATCGACTACACCCCCGCCCGGGCCAGCGCCGCCGTGGAGAAGCTGGACGCCGCCATCGGCACCAGCGCCCTGACGGAGGAGGAGAACGCCTGGGCCAGGCTCCTGCGCTACTACCTGGCAAATCCCAACAACGGCGACTACGCCGGCTACCCCAAGACCCCGGAAGACCTCCCGGCCTGAGGGAAAAGCGGAAAGCCCCCGGCTTTCCGCTTTTTCATACACTTTTCCCCAGCTGTCCCTTGCAAGTCCCGGCAAAGGGCGCTACAATAAAGGCAAGAAATCTATCGGGAGGAACGCGCTATGAATGATCATCGGGAGAGCATCCGCAGCGTCCTGGCCAAGGCTCCCATCCCCCTGCCCGGAAAGCCGGAGCAGCAGACCCGGGAGCTCCTGCGCAGGCTGGACTGGAAAAAGGCCGCCGTGGCGGCCGTAGGCACGGCGGCGGTGGTCTCCGCCGTCAGCACCGCTGCCCAGTACCGCTTCTACCGGGGCATCGTCGCCCGGGAGCTGAAGCGCCAACTGGGCCCCCTGCGGGAGCAGCTGGACGAGATCCAGGCCGAGAATCGCCAGCTCCGGCGGGAGCTCCAGCAGGCAAAGGGGGATGTCCGGGAACCCGGGGATCCGGACGCCCAACCCTCCTGAGATCGGCCATGACCGAATTCGAGTCCCTCTTCCGGGCAAGCCATGGAGCCCCCATCCGCTATCAGGGAGAGACCCTCCTGCTGATGGACAGGATCCCCGTTCCGGAGCAATGCCGCCTCTCGGTAATCCTCCGCTCTGCGGAATCCGAGTGGCCGCAGGCCGTCCGGCTGAAGACGAAGGGGTGTCTCGTCTCTCAGCTCACCGGTGCCGCGGGCCCCAGCATGGTGCTCTGGGCCGGGGATCTGCGGGAGCCCCATCCCTTCGACTGCCGCTCCCAGAGCCGGGAGCTGCTGGTGTGGAACGCCTGGGCTGGGCCCGGATGCGCCCTGGAGGCATGGGTGCGGGGTGCCGCCATGCGGAGGGAGGCCCTGGCATCAAACCGCTTCCGCTACCGCTGCAACGACGGGCACGTCAACGATGACTTTACCGACCTCGTCTTCGACCTGCTCCTCGAATGACCCCCTCGCCCCCCGTGCGCGGCCCCGGCGGAAAGTCCCCGCCCGGCGGCGATCCCTGAAAGAAAACGGCGTGACCTCTCCGGTCACGCCGTTTGGCTTTTTCACGCTTGATGGGGACGTCTGTCACCGCTTTCTCTCCGGGCGGCAGAGGATGGCCAGCGCCGTCACGGTGACGGCGAGGCCCAGCAGATTCCAGAGGGAGGGGTACTCCCCGAAGAGCAGCGCCCCGAAGACGCAGGCCGCCGCGGGCTCCCCTCCGCTGGCCAGGATCGCCACCATGCCCCCGTCCAGATAGAGCTGGGAGAGGGTGTAGAGGGCGTAGGGCAG
>CAKTSC010000072.1 GCA_934597465.1 uncultured Dysosmobacter sp. | reverse complement strand
TGACGAGCTGAGCCAGGAGCTGAACTATTTGAAGACCACCCGCTCGGACGAGGTGGCGGAGCAGATCAAGGTGGCCCGCGGTTTCGGCGACCTCTCCGAAAACAGCGAGTATGACGAGGCCAAGAACGAGCAGGGCAAGCTCTACTCCCGCATCGCGGAGCTGGAGGAAGTGCTGCAGCACGTGGTCATCGTGGACGAGAGCGACAGCCCCAGCAACGTCATCGCCATCGGCTGCACCGTGACGGTGGAGGATGCCAAGGGCAACGAGATGACCTGCAGGATCGTGGGCTCCCAGGAGGCCGATCCCATGCACAAGGTCTTCTCCGAGGAGTCCCCCTTCGGCAAGGCTCTCATCGGCGCCCAGGAGGGCGACGAGGTGACGGTGGAGGCTCCCATGGGCGCCCTCGTCTACCGGGTGAAGAAGATCGAGCGCTAAGGAGAAGAGAGATGGCTGAGAAGAACAACCAGGCCCAGCCGGAGCTGAGCCTTTCCGAGCAGACCCGCATCCGCCGGGAGAAGCTGGCCGCCCTGCAGCAGGAGGGCCAGGATCCCTTTGAGATCACCCGCTTTGACTGGGACGCCACCTCCCAGCAGATCAAGGACAACTTTGACGCCATGGAGGGCAAGGCCGTGAAGGTGGCCGGCCGTCTCATGAGCAAGCGCGGCATGGGCAAGGTCAGCTTCTGCGACCTGCAGGACCGGGATGGCCGCATCCAGCTCTACGCCCGCCAGGACGAGATGGACGAGGAAGTCTATCAGAAGTTCAAGAAGTTCGACATCGGCGACATCGTGGGCATCGAGGGCGAGGTCTTCCGCACCCAGCGGGGGGAGATGAGCGTCCGGGCCCGTAACATCATCCTGCTCTCGAAGTCCCTGCTGCCCCTGCCGGAGAAGTTCCACGGCCTGCAGGACAAGGAGCTGCGCTTCCGCCAGCGCTATGTGGACCTGATCGTCAATCCCGAGGTGAAGCGGAACTTCGTCATCCGCTCCCAGTTCATCAAGCATCTGCGGGATTACCTGGACGGCATGGGCTACATCGAGGTGGAGACCCCGGTGCTGAACACCATCGCCGGCGGCGCCGCCGCCCGGCCCTTCATCACCCACCACAACACCCTGGATATCGACATGTACATGCGCATCGCCACGGAGCTGCCCCTGAAGCGGCTCATCGTGGGCGGCATGGACAGAGTCTATGAGATCGGCCGGATCTTCCGCAACGAGGGCATGGATCCCAAGCACAACCCGGAGTTCACCACCGTGGAGCTCTATCAGGCCTACGCCGACTTCCACACCATGATGGATATCGCCGAGGGCGTGTATACTACCTTCGCCCAGAAGTACCTCGGCACCTACGAGCTGGAGTGGATGGGGGAGAAGATCGATCTTTCCCCCGGCTGGCCCCGCATGACCATGGTGGAGGCCGTCAGAAAGTATGTGGGCATCGACTTTGACGCCATCTCCGACGACGCCGAGGCCGTGGCCGCAGCCAAGGCCAAGGGCGTGGAGCTGGCGGATGCCGCCGAGAAGACCTGGGGCAACGCCCTCTACGCCTGCTTCGACCAGCGGGTGGAGGAGCATCTGGTGCAGCCCACCTTCATCACCATGTATCCCGTGGAGGTGAGCCCCCTCACCAAGCGCAGCCCGGCCGACCACCGGCTCACCGAGCGCTTCGAGTTCTTCATCTGCCGCAGCGAGATGGGCAACGCCTACTCCGAGCTCAACGACCCCATCGACCAGCGGCAGCGCTTTGAGAAGCAGGCCGAGCAGCGGGAGCGGGGCGACGACGAGACCGAGATGCTGGATGAGGACTTCCTCACCGCCATGGAGTACGGCATGCCCCCCACCGGCGGCATGGGCATGGGCATCGACCGGGCCGTGATGCTCTTCACCGGCACGGATACCATCCGGGAGGTCATCCTCTTCCCCACCATGAAGCCCCAGGACTGACAAACGATACGACGCGCGGGACGCTTCCCCTCCGGGGGAGCGTCCGCCCGTCTCCGGCCATTTCGGAGGGCGACGCGATGTATGTTGAGAGCCACATCCACCTCTCCCACCGTCTCTACGACGGGGAGTTCCCCTACCTTGCCTGGGAGGGTGGGGCCTTTCGCCGCGTCCCCGGGGGAACGCGGGAGAGCCTCATCGCCGCACTGCAGAGCGCGGGCGTGGAGGCCTGCGTGGAGCCGGGCATTGACCTTGCCTCCCAGGAGCGGCTTCTGGCCCTTGCCCGGCGGTATCCGGGCTTCCTGATCCCCGCCGTGGGCATCCACCCCACCCGGACGCCGGGAACGCCCTGGCGGGCCCGGCGGGAGCTGGAGCGTCTTTCCCAGGCGGGGGCGGTGGCCGCCATCGGCGAGCTGGGGCTGGACTACCACCTGCCCCGGCGGGAGCAGCATAGGCTGCGCCAGAAGCTCTGGTTTTGCTGGCAGCTCTCCCTGGCCCACCGGCGGGCGCTGCCGCTGATCCTGCACCTCCGCATGGCGGACAGCGACGCCGTCCGCATCCTGCGCCGCTTCCGGGGAAAGCTCCACGGCGGTGTGTGCCACTGCTTCCAGGGGGACGCCGCCCTGGCCCGGATCTATACCCGGGAGCTGGGGCTGCACCTTGGCATCGGCGGGGCGCTGCTGCAGCCGCCGGAGCGCTGCGCCGCCCTGGAGGAGGCTGTGCGGGAGACCCACCTTTCGTGGCTTCTGCTGGAGACCGACGGCCCCTACGTAAAGCCCGCCCGCCCGGAGGGGATGGGCGGCAAGGCCTGGCAGAAGACCCGCAACAGCAGTCTCATCCTTCCGGCCGTCGCCCGGCGCATCGGGGAGTTGAAGGGGATCCCGGCGGAGGAGGTGGCCCGTGTCACCGCCGCCGAGGCCCGGAAACTTTTCCGCCGGGAAAAAGGCGGAATGTGACCGCCCTCCCCGGGGGAGGGCAGGAGGAAGATCCATGGAATTCTACCGTTTTGCGGAAGGGCTCGTTCCCCTGGGGAAGGAGCCCCCGGCGCGCTGGGAGGGGATTCTGGCCCTGGCGTCCCCGGCGGAGCTTGCCGCCCTGCCGGAGGGGCTCCCGCGCCCGCCGAAGCTGCCGGAGAACCCCCACGAGTCCCAGTTCTGCTGGCTCCAGGCGGATCGCGCCGGGGTGCTGGGCCACGTCCGCCTGCCCGCCCTGGGCGGGAAGGGAGCCCGGCGCTTCACCTTCGCCTGGCAGGAGGGGAACCTGCTGATCCTGGATCCGGACGGCGCGGTGGGCGCCTGCATGGCGGAGATCCGCGCCATGCGCCCCCACAATGCCGATGGGGCGGACAACTTCCTGGCGGATCTCTTCCTCACGCTGCTGAAGGACGACCTGGGCGGCCTCCTGCAGCTGGAGACCCGGCTCAGCAACCTGGAGCAGGCGGTGCTGACGGACAGCTCCGACCGCTTCCTCCACCAGATGAGCGTTATCCGGAAGGAGCTGAACCGCCTCAACCGCTTCTACGCCCAGTTGGGGGACTTCGTGAGCTCCCTGCAGGAGAACGCGGCGGATCTCTTTGATGACTTCAGCGCCCGGCGCTTCGCTGCCTTCCTCCGGAAGGTGGACGCCCTGCGGGAGGAGACCCGGATGCTGCGGGAGTATGCAAGCCAGATCAGCTCCGAGTATCAGGCCCAGGTGGACATCCAGCAAAACCGGGTCATGAAGCTCCTGACCATCGTTACCACCATCTTCCTGCCGCTGTCCCTCATCGTGGGCTGGTACGGCATGAACTTCCAGGGGATGCCGGAGCTCTCCTGGGCCTATGGCTACCCGGCGGTGATCGCCGTCTCCGTCCTCATCGCCGTGTGCCTTGTGATCTACTTCAAAAAGAAGCGTTGGTTCTGAGCGTGGCTCAGAAGCCGGAGAGGAGCCGTTCATGGAGCGCATCACCAGCCGGAGCAACCCCCTCTGCGCCCACTTCCGTAAGCTGGCCTCCTCCGCCGCCTACCGGCGGGAGAGCGGCCAGTTCCTCTGCGACAGTCCCAAGCTCCTGGGGGAGATCCTCCTCTGGCGGCCGGAGCTGCTGCGGACGATGCTCTGCACGGAGCCCGAGACCCTGCCGGCTCTGCCGGAGGGGGTGCGGGCGGTATCCGTGCCGGAGAGCCTGATGGAGTACCTCTCCCCGGCGAGAACGCCCCAGGGCATCCTCTCCGCCTGCGCCCTGCCGGAGCAGTCCCTGCCAGAGACACTCACCGGGCGGCGCTACGCCGTGCTGGACGGGGTTCAGGATCCCGGGAACGTGGGCACCATTCTGCGCACGGCGGACGCCTTCTTTGCCGACGGGCTCTTTCTGGTGAACGGCTGCGCCGATCCCTGGCAGCCCAAGGCCGTCCGGGCCAGCATGGGGGCGGTCTTCCGCTGTCCGGTGTGGGCCTGCGGGGCGGGGGAGATGAAGAGCATCCTCTCCCGCAGCGGCATCCCCCTCTGCGGGGCCGCCCTGCGCCAGGACACCCGGGACGCCCGGGCCTTGCCGGAGGGGAAGGCGGCGGTCGCTATCGGCAGCGAGGGGCGGGGCCTCTCGGAGGAGGTCTTGGGCCTGTGCGATCTCACCGTCCGCATCCCCATGGCGGAGCACTGCGAGTCCCTGAACGCGGCGGCCGCGGCGGCGGTGCTCCTTTGGGAGCTTGCCCGGCGGGACGCGCCGGGAAAGTGAGGGGAGAGGGATGTCCGCACTGAAATACTGGCTCTGGCTCACGGAGAAGCGGGGCCTGCGCCGCCAGACGAAGCTGGCCCTGCTGCAGCACTTTGAGACGCCGGAGGAGGTCTATTACGCCGACCCCGGCGAGCTGCTGCTGACGGAGGGCATCACCCGGGAGGAGGCCGCGCAGCTGGAGGATCGGGATCTCCGGCGCGCGGAGGAGATCCTGGAGGTCTGTGAGCGGGAAAACTACCGCCTTCTGACCCTGCGGGACGCCGAGTACCCCCGGCGGCTCCGGAATATCTACGATCCGCCCCTGCTGCTCTACCTCCGGGGGAGGCTTCCCCTGGTGGACGAGGAGATGACCGTGGCGGTGGTGGGGACGCGGGACTATACCCCCTACGGCGAGCTCTGCGCCGGGAAGCTGGCGGGCCAGCTGGCCTCCGGCGGCGCGGTGCTGGTGACGGGGCTTGCCCGTGGGATCGATTCCATCGCCGCCCGGGCCGCCCTGCGCGGCGGCGGACGGGTGCTGGGCGTGCTGGGCTGCGGCCTGGACGTGGTCTATCCCCGGGAGAATACCTGGCTCTATGAGGACGTGGCCTCCGGCGGCGCCCTCCTGACGGAGTACGCTCCGGGCACGCTGCCCCTCAGCGGGAACTTCCCGGTGCGAAACCGGATCCTGGCGGGCCTCTCCGTGGCGGCCCTGGTGGTGGAGGCCCCGGAGCGCAGCGGCGCTCTCATCACCGCCAATACCGCCCTGGAGCAGGGCCGGGATGTCTTCGCCGTGCCGGGGCCCATCGACGCCCCGGGGAGCGTGGGCTGCAACCGGCTGATCCGGGATGGGGCCGGTCTCGTCAGTAACGGCTGGGATATCCTGCGGGAGTATGAGGCCCGGTTTCCGGGCAAGCTGAAGCGGGAGGGCGCCCGGCGGGACGTGCCGCCCATCCCCGGCTACGAGAGCCGGGAGCGCCAGCGGGAGGAGCAGCGCCGGGAGGCGCGGAAGCTGCCGCCGCTGCTGACCCTGGGGCCGGAGGGCCCGGAGCTCACGGACGATCAGCTCTGCCTGCTGCGGACGCTGACGGAGGAGCCCATGCTGGTGGACGACCTGGTGGAGGTAAGCGGCATCCCCGTGCGGCGGGTGCTCTCCGCCCTCACCATGCTGGAGATCGACGGATATGTGTCCCAGGCCCCGGGCAAGCGCTACGCCCGGACGGTGACGCTTTCAGAATAACACGCCGCCCGCCAGGCGGGACGGCAGGAGGAAACTATGGCAGAAAAGAGTTTGGTCATCGTGGAGTCTCCCGCGAAAGCCAAAACCATTGAGAAGTATCTGGGCAAGGATTTTCAGGTGCTGGCCAGCATGGGCCATCTCCGGGACCTGCCCAAAAGCAGCCTCAGCGTGGACGTGAAGAACGACTTTGAGCCGGTCTATCAGCCCATCAAGGGGAAGGAAGAGATCATCAAGAGCCTGAAAAAGGCCGCGAAGGACGCCGACATGGTCTATCTCGCCACCGACCCGGACCGGGAGGGCGAGGCCATCTCCTGGCACTTAAAGCAGCTTCTGGACCTGCCGGACGAGAAGACCCGGCGGGTGACCTTCAACGAGATCACGAAGAACGTGGTGCTGGAGAGCATCCGGGCCCCCCGGGACATCGACCAGAACCTGGTGGACGCCCAGCAGGCCCGGCGCATCCTGGACCGGCTGGTGGGCTATGAGATCTCCCCCGTGATGTGGAAGAAGATCAAGCGGGGCCTCTCTGCCGGGCGGGTGCAGTCCGTTGCCACCCGGATGGTGGACGACCGGGACCGGGAGATCGACGCCTTCCAGCCGGAGGAGTACTGGACCCTGGACGCGGAGCTTCTGGGCGGGGAGACCGGGAAGACGGCCTTTGCCGCCCGCTACCACGGGAAGGACGGCAAGAAAGCGGAGCTCCGCTCTCAGGCGGAGGTGGACGCCGTGGTCCGGGAGACGGAGAACGGCATCTTCTCCGTCAAGAGCGTGAAGCGGACGGACAAGCAGCGCTCCCCCTCGCCGCCCTTTACCACCTCCACCCTGCAGCAGGAGGCCTCCCGCAAGCTGGGCATGACCCCCCGGCGGACCATGGCTATCGCCCAGCAGCTCTACGAGGGCGTGGACATCCAGGGCGAGGGCAGTGTGGGCCTTATCACCTACATGCGTACCGACTCGCTGCGGATCAGTGAGGAGGCCATCGCCGCCGCCAAGGACTTTATCC
>CAKTSC010000071.1 GCA_934597465.1 uncultured Dysosmobacter sp. | reverse complement strand
TATGAGATCCTCTACATGCCGGAGATCCCCAACGGCGCCGCCATCAACGAGGCCGTGGAGATCGCCAAGCACTACGAGACGCCGGAGACGGTGAAGTTCATCAACGGCATCCTGGGCAGCTTTGCCCGCCAGGAGCTCCCGGCCGAGGCCGGGAAGCCCGCCGGAGGGGAAGCCGCCGAAAGCTGAGAAAAAAGCGGGACGCGGGATCAGCCGCCGTCCCGCTTTTCCCCTGTGTGGGGGAGAGTCTGGGTCGAAGGGAGGGAGCGCCTTGGAGCGCCGGATCATCACCGTCAGCGAGCTCAACGGCGTGGTGAAGCTCCTGCTGGAGGGGGAACCCCTGCTGCGGAGCGTGGCCGTCCGGGGCGAGCTCTCCAACTACAAGATCTATCCCTCCGGGCACCACTACTTCACACTGAAGGATCCCGGCGGGGCCCTGCGCTGCGTGCTCTTCAAGAGCCAGGCCCTGCGCCTGCGCTTCCGCCCGGAGAACGGGATGCAGGTGGTGGTGACAGGCCGGGTGGGCGTCTTCCCCTGGGACGGAGCCTACCAGCTCTACGCAGAGGAGCTGATCCCCGAGGGGGCCGGTGATCTGGCGGTGGCCTTTGAGCAATTAAAGGCCCGGCTCCAGGCGGAGGGGCTCTTCGACCGGGAGCGGAAGGTGCCCCTGCCGGAGTACCCGGAGCGCATCGCCATCGTGACCTCCACCGCCGGGGCGGCGGTACACGACATGATCCGCATTCTCCGGCGGCGCTACCCCCTGGCAAAGGTCATCCTGCTGCCCGTCCGGGTGCAGGGGGCGGAGGCCCCGGCAGAGATCGCGGGGGCCATCCGCTACGCGGATCGGTGGAAGATCGGCGACCTTATCATCACCGGCCGGGGCGGCGGCTCCCTGGAGGATCTCTGGGCCTTCAACGACGAGCGGGTGGCCCGGGCCATCGCCACCTGCGAGACGCCGGTGATCTCCGCCGTGGGCCACGAGCCGGACGTCACCATCGCGGACTTCGTGGCGGATGTCCGGGCGTCCACCCCCTCCCACGCGGCGGAGATCGCCGTGCCGGATCAGGGGGAGCTGCGGCGCTTCCTGCTCTCCTGCCGCCAGCGCATGGCGGAGGGGCAGGGAAAACGCCTGCAGGCGGAGCGGGACAGGCTCACAAAGCTTGCCGCCCGGCGCTGCCTGACGGAGCCCCTGGCCTTCGTCCAGGACAAACGGATGGAGCTCCTGCACCGCCAGCAGCGGCTGGGGGATCTCATGCAGGGGCAGCTCTCCCGGCGGCGGCAGCGCTTCGCGGCCCTCTCCGCCGCGCTGGACGCCATGAGCCCCCTGAAGGTGCTGGCCCGGGGCTACGCCGTGGCCCGGGATGCCGGCGGGCGGATACTGAGGACATACCGTGACGTTGCGGCGGGAGACGCCGTCACCGTCACGCTGGGTGAGGGCGGCTTCACGGCCCGCGTGGAGCTCCCCCTTGGAAAGGAGCAAGAGAATGGCAAGGAAAGTGCCCTTTGAGGGCAAGCTGGCGCGGCTGGAGGAGATCGTCTCCGCCCTGGAGCGGGGGGACGCCCCCCTCAGCGAGTCCCTGGCCCTCTTTGAGGAGGGCACCCGGCTTATCGGGGAGTGTACCCGGGAGCTGGACGGCGCGGAGCAGAAGGTGATAAAGCTCATGAAGGGCCCCGACGGCGCCCCGGTGGAGCTGCCCTTTGAAACGGAGGAGTGAGGAATGGATCTTACCAAGGAAATGACCCTGGCCAAGGAAATGGTGGAAAAGCGCCTGGCGGAGTTCTTCCCCGGGGAGGGACTGCAAGAGGCCATGCGTTACAGTCTTCTGGCCGGGGGGAAGCGCATCCGCCCCATCCTCGCCATGAAGTTCTGCGAGGCCGCCGGCGGGAGCATGGAGGAGGCCCTGAATTTCGGCTGCGGCGTGGAGATGCTCCACACTTACTCCCTGATCCACGACGACCTGCCCTGCATGGATAACGACGATCTCCGCCGGGGCAAGCCCACCAATCACAAGGTCTACGGCGAGTGCATGGCCACCCTGGCGGGGGACGCCCTGCAGGCGGCGGCCTTCCAGACGGTGCTCTCCGCCTCCGGCCCCTGGCGGCGGAACGGGCAGTATGCCCCGGCCGTGGCCGCCGGTCTTCTGGCCGAGGCCGCCGGAGAGGGCGGCATGTGCGGCGGGCAGTATCTGGACACCGTGGGGGACAGGAAGGTCATCCACACGGCGGAGGAGCTGACGGCCATCAACGATAAGAAGACCGGGGCTCTGCTGCGGGCGGCCTGCATGATGGGCGTGGCGGCCGCCGCCGGACGCCGGACGGTGGACGGCAGCTGCATGGACGCCGCCCGGGACTACGCCACCTATCTGGGCCTTGCCTTCCAGATCCGGGACGATATGCTGGATGTCATGGGCGACCAGGCGGAGTTCGGCAAGCCCATCGGCTCCGACGCGGAGCAGGGTAAGAGCACCTATGTCAGCATCCTGGGGCTGGAGGAGTGCGAGAAGCGCGTCCTCGCCCTTACGGAGCAGGCCAAGGCCGCCCTGGAAACGGGCAGCTGGCCGGGCGGAACCGACTTCCTCCGGGCCCTGGCGGACAGCCTGGCCCACCGGAGCTACTGAGGCTCCCCTCCGGGACGGACATCCCAAAATAACGATCCCCGGCGGACAGCGCCGGAGGGAAAGCGGCGGCCGGAGCGTGTTCCGGCCGCCGCTTTCGCGCCTTCTTGGACAAAGTGTGAATTCTCACTTTGTATATACGGAATACCTTGCATATTTATGGGGAGCGTGCTATACTAAAAAAATCGTGCGGACGGAGCGCTGTACCGGCGCCGCGCACCGGGGCGCGCTTTCGCGCCCTGCCCGGCATTCCCTGTGGGAAGGCCCGGGACAACAGGGCTCCGGCATTGCCGGAGCCAGAGATGAAAGAGAGGAATCCCTCTGTGATTCTGGAAGATATCCATTCCCCGCAGGACGTGAAAGCCCTGCCAAACGACCAGCTCCCCCAGCTCTGCCGGGAGCTGCGGCAATTCCTGGTGGACAGCGTCTCCCAAACCGGGGGGCACCTGGCCTCCAACCTGGGAGCGGTGGAGCTCACCGTGGCCATTCACCGCTGCTTCGACACGGAGCGTGACCGCCTGGTCTTCGACGTGGGCCACCAGTGCTACGTCCACAAGGCCCTCACCGGGCGTCGGGAGCTCTTTTCCACCCTGCGGCAGCTGGACGGACTCTCCGGCTTCCCCAAGCCCCGGGAGAGCGTTCACGACGCCTTCATCGCGGGCCACGCCTCCAACTCCGTGTCCGTGGCCCTGGGCATGGCCCGGGCCAGGAGTCTGCAGCACCAGGATTACCAGGTGCTGGCCCTCATCGGGGACGGGGCCCTCTCCGGCGGCCTTGCCTACGAGGGACTCAACGACGCCGGAGCCTCCGGCGAGCCCCTCATCGTGATCCTCAACGACAACGGCATGTCCATCAACCCCAATGTGGGCGCCGTCAGCGAGCATCTGGAGCGCCTGCGCTCCCGTCCGGCTTACTACCACTTCAAGAAGTGGTACCGGAGCCTTTTCGGCAAGCACCCGGCGAAAAATCCCCTCTACCGCTTCAACCACCGGGTGAAGACCTTCCTCAAGCGGAGCCTTTACCCCAGCAGCAGCCTCTTTGAGGACATGGGCTTCACCTATCTCGGGCCGGTGGACGGCCACGACCTGCCCCGGCTCTGCAACACGCTGGAGTGGGCCCGGGAGCTCCAGGGCCCGGTGCTGGTGCATGTGCGCACCGTGAAGGGCAAGGGCTGCGCCTACGCCGAGCGGAACCCCGGACGCTACCACGGCGTGGGGCCCTTCGACCCGGAGACCGGCGTGATCCCCCCCTCGGGGGAGAGCTTCTCCTCCGTCTTCGGCCGCACACTGGAGGACTGCGCCGCTCAGGATCCCCGGGTCTGCGCCGTCACCGCCGCCATGGCGGACGGCACGGGGCTGGGCCACTTCGCGGGGGCGTACCCTGACCGCTTCTTCGACGTGGGCATCGCCGAGGGCCACGGCGCCGCCATGGCGGCGGGCCTCGCCCGGCAGGGGATGCTGCCGGTCTTCGCGGTGTACTCCAGCTTTTTGCAGCGAAGCTATGACATGCTGATCCACGACATCGCCCTTCAGGGGCTCCACGTGGTGCTGGGGGTGGATCGGGCCGGTCTCGTGGGCGCCGACGGCGAGACCCACCACGGCTGCTTCGACGCCCTCTTCCTCCCGGAGATCCCGGGCTTTACCGTCTACTGCCCCGCAAGCTTCGCCGAGCTCCGGCGGATGCTGCGGGACGCCCTCTTCCGCTGCACCGGCCCTGCGGCCGTCCGCTACCCCCGGGGCGGGGAGGGGGACTACCGCACGGACGCCGGGGAGGATGCCCTTACCTGCCTGCGGCAGGGCGGCGACGCCGCCATCCTCACCTACGGCATCCTGGTGAACGAGGCCTTGGCCGCAGCAGAGGCCCTCTCGGCCGAGGGCATGGAGACCGCCGTCTATAAGCTCAACCGGATCTCACCCCTGGACTGGGAGGATCTCCGGCCCCTGGGCTCCGTCCGCCGCCTGGCGGTGGTGGAGGACGCCATGGGCGCGGGCTGCGTGGGCCAGCGGGTGACGGCCATCCTGACGGAGCACGGCTGGGAGCCAGAGGGACTGGTTTTACGGAATCTTGGCAAGACTTTCGCACCGGAGGGCAGCGTGCGCCAGCTCTGGGAGCGGTTTGGACTGGATCGCCGCGGCATGGCGGCGGCTGTGAGGGAGGTGATGGCCCCGTGAAGAAGCGACTGGACGCGCTGCTGGTGGAGCGTGGACTGCAGGAGAGCCGGCAGAAGGCCCAGGCCACCATTATGAGCGGCCTGGTCTTCGTGAAGGGCCAGCGGGCGGACAAGCCCGGCGCCGCCGTGGACGAGGCGGCGGAGATCGAGATCCGGGGCAATACCCTGCGCTACGTGAGCCGGGGCGGCCTGAAGCTGGAGAAGGCCATGGCCACCTTCCCCATCACCCTGACGGGCTGCGTCTGCGGGGATATCGGGGCCTCCACCGGCGGCTTTACCGACTGCATGCTGCAAAACGGCGCGGAGAAGGTCTACGCCGTGGACGTGGGCTACGGCCAGCTTGCCTGGAAGCTCCGGCAGGATCCCCGGGTCATCTGCCTGGAGCGCACCAACGCCCGCTACCTTGACCACAGCCTGATCCCCGACGAGCTGGATTTCGCCTCCATCGACGTGAGCTTCATCTCCCTGAAGCTGATCCTGCCCGCCGTTTACACGGTGCTGAAGGAGGGCGGCCAGGTCGCCTGCCTGGTGAAGCCCCAGTTCGAGGCCGGGCGGGAGAAGGTGGGGAAGAAGGGCGTCGTCCGGGATCCCGCCGTGCATCTTGAGGTGCTGGAGCACTTCCGGCAGCATGTAAAGGACTCTGGCTTTACCCTTCTTGGCCTGACGTATTCCCCCATCCGGGGGCCGGAGGGCAACATCGAGTATCTGGGCTATCTCCGCAAGGGGGAGGGGCAGGAAGTGGAAGCCGACCTTCGGGCCCTGGTGGCGGAGTCCCACGAAACGCTGCGCGCGGCAGGGGAGGGGAACGAATGAAGCGGATCATCCTATGCCCCAATCCCGGCCGGGACCGGGAGCTGACGGCCACCCTCCGGGCGGAGGGCATCCTGCGGGAGCTGGGCTTTGAGACTGTCATCTGCTCCCCCTTCCGCAGCCAGAAGGAGGAGGATTTCCCCGGTGCCAAGCTCCGGCCCCTGCTGCCGGAGATGCAGAGAGCCGACCTCCTTATCACCTTCGGCGGAGACGGCACCATTCTGCACCTTGCCAAGCTCACAGCCCTCAACCAGGTGCCAGTGCTGGGCATCAACATGGGGAGCCTGGGCTTCATCGCGGAGCTGGAGGCCGGGGAGATCGAGCGCATCCGGGATCTCAAGGGCTGGAACTTCGCAACGGAAGACCGCATGATGCTGGATGTCAGCGTCATCCGGGACGGGCGGCAGATCTACCAGAACCTGGGCCTCAACGACGCCGTCATCCGGGAGGGCCCCATCTCCCACGTCATCCACCTGCGGGTGGAGTCCGACGGCCACCACCTGGCGGACATCGCCGGGGACGGCGTCATCATCGCCACCCCCACCGGCTCCACGGCCTACGCCCTCTCGGCGGGGGGCCCCGTGGTGGAGCCGGAGGCGGAGATCCTGGTGCTCTGCCCCATCTGCACCCATAACATGCGCTTCTCCTCCTACGTTCTCTCGCCGGAGCACACCCTTACCGTCACCATGGAGGGCAACGGCCGCAAGCCCATCTACCTCTTCGTGGATGAGAGCCGGGCCTTCGCCCTGCGCCAGGGCGACCGTGTGGTGGTGCGCCGATCCAAGCACGTGACCCGTCTTGTCCGTCTCAGCGAAAAGAGTTTCTGCGAGATCTTCGCCAAAAAAATGCTGCCAGGAGGATACAGCAATGAAAAATGACCGTCAGAATACGATCCTTGAGATCATTGCCGCGGAAAACATCGAGACCCAGGAGCAGCTCCTGGATCGCCTGGCGGAGCGGGGCATCCGCTCCACCCAGGCCACCATCTCCCGGGACATCAAGCAGATGCACCTCATCAAGGAGCCCGTGGGCCAGGGTATCTACCGCTATGCCGTGTCCGTGAACCGGGCCCGGCTCAACGTGGCGGACAAGCTCCGCACCATCTTCAAAGAGAGCATCACCAGCGTGGACAGCGCCCAGAACATGGTGGTCATCAAGACCCTGTCGGGTCTCGCCGGCGGCGCCTGCGAGGCCCTGGATCACATGGACATCGCGGGCCTTGTGGGCTCCCTTGCCGGGGAGAACACGGTCTTCCTCGTGATGAAGGACACCGACGCGGCGGAGCTCTTCTGCCAGGAGATCCGGGAGATGCTGTAACGCCCGAAGGAGGGAAAGCCTATGCTGGAGCTGCTGCACATCGAGAATCTGGCG
>CAKTSC010000070.1 GCA_934597465.1 uncultured Dysosmobacter sp. | reverse complement strand
CCGGAGGTGTCCTTGAAGGGATCGCCCACGGTGTCGCCCACGACGGCCGCCTTGTGGGCCTCGCTGCCCTTGCCGCCATGGTTGCCTTCCTCAATGTACTTCTTGGCGTTGTCCCAGGCGCCGCCGGCGTTGGACATGAAGATGGCCAGCAGCACGCCGGTGACCAGGGAGCCCGCCAGCAGGCCGCCCAGGGCCTCCACGCCCAGCAGGATGCCCACGGCCAGGGGGGCCAGGACTGCCATGACGCCGGGAACCAGCATCTCCTTCAGGGCGGCAGTGGTGGAGATGGCAACGCAGGACTTGTAGTCGGGCTTGCCGGTGCCTTCCAGGATGCCGGGGATGGTGCGGAACTGACGCCGGACTTCCTCAATCATGCTGTAAGCGGCCTTGGACACGGACTCCATGGTCAGGGCCGTGAAGATGAAGGGCAGCATGCCGCCCAGCAGCAGGCCGATGGTGACGCGGGAGTCCAGGATGTTGATGCCGGTGAGGTCGATACCCACGGCCTGGGCATAGCTCATGAAGAGGGCCAGGGCGGTGAGGGCGGCGGAGCCGATGGCGAAGCCCTTGCCCATGGCGGCGGTGGTGTTGCCCACGGCGTCCAGCTTGTCGGTGATCTCGCGGACGGAGTGCTCCAGGCCGCTCATCTCGGCGATGCCGCCGGCGTTGTCGGCGATGGGGCCGTAGGCGTCCACGGCCACGGTGATGCCGGTGGTGGAGAGCATACCCACGGCGGCCAGAGCGATGCCGTAGAGGCCCGCCACCTGGTAGGAGATGAAGATGCCCACGCAGATCAGCAGGATGGGCACGGCGGTGGACATCATGCCCACGGCCAGGCCGCTGATGATGGTGGTGGCGGCGCCGGTCTCAGACTGCTGGGCGATCTTCTTGACGGAGTTGTAGTCGCCGGAGGTGTAGACCTCGGTGACGATGCCGATGACGAGGCCCACGATGAGGCCGGCGATGATGGCGATGGCCTGGGCGAAGCCGCCGAAGAACATCTTGCCCAGCACCAGGGAAGCCACCACGACGATGGCGGAGGAGACATAGGAGCCCATCTTCAGGGCCTTGTGGGGATTGGCCTTCTCATCGCCCTTCACGAAGAAGCAGCCGATGATGGAAGCCAGGATGCCGGCTGCGGCCAGCACCAGGGGGAAGATGGCGCCCTCGGCGTTGAAAGCCACGACGCCCAGGGTCAGAGCGGAGACCAGCGCGCCCACATAGCTCTCGAAGAGGTCGGCACCCATACCGGCCACGTCACCCACGTTGTCGCCCACGTTGTCGGCGATGACGGCGGGGTTCCGGGGGTCATCCTCGGGGATACCGGCCTCGACCTTGCCCACCAGGTCAGCGCCCACGTCGGCGGCCTTGGTGTAGATGCCGCCGCCCACACGGGCGAAGAGGGCGATGGAGGAAGCGCCCAGGGAGAAGCCGGTGAGGATCTCGGTGTCCTTGGTGACGGCATAGATCACGGCGCAGCCCAGCAGGCCCAGGCCCACCACGCACATGCCCATGACGGAGCCGCCGGCGAAGGCCAGGCTCAGCGCCCGGTTCATGCCGGAGGTACGGGCGGCGTTGGCGGTGCGGACGTTGGCCTTGGTGGCCACGTTCATGCCCACGTAGCCCGCGGCCACGGAGAAGGCGGCGCCCACCAGGAAGCAGACGGCGGTCTTCCAGCTGATGAACAGGCCGATGAGAACGAACAGCACCGCCACGAAGATCACCAGGATCTTATACTCGGCGAAGAGGAAGGCGTGCGCGCCCTCGCTGATGCTGCCCGCGATCTCTTTCATGCGGTCGGTGCCCGCGTCGGCCTTGGAGACCATGGAGGTCTTCGCGGCGGCAAACACCAGCGCCAGGATGGCCAGTACCGGTGCTGCCCAGATCAGGTTATCCATTTCTTTCCACTCCTTAAATCATACGTCTGCCCGGAAAACGGGGGCTCCAGGCGATTCCTGAATGTCAACATTTTAGCACAGCGGCACGGGTTTTCAAGAAAATCTTACTTTTTTATGCGCAACAATTTTCCTTTTTTACGTTTTTACCAAAAAATTTTTTGGCATCCGGAAGTTTTTCGTCTCTTTGCAGAACGCTGTTTTTCCGTTCCCTTCCACGCAAACGTTTCCGCACGGAGGCCCCTTTCTGGCAGACGGAAAGGGCCGCCCGAACGGGCGGCCCTTCAAGGCGCTTTTCCGCGGTTTCCCGGGGCATTCCGCACCGGAGAGAGTGGAAAGGACTGGGATCTGATCCTGAGGAAAGAAGGGAAGAGGCACTTCACAGAAAACCCAAATGATTCCAGAAACGGCTGGGAGCCGTCCCCATCCCGCTCTCAGTCCTCCTCCCGGAAGGCCCGGCGGCGGGCGGCGCGTCCGGCCTTCCGCTCCCGGCGGCGGCCCAGCAGGGCGCTGACGCGGTCGAAGAGCTTCTCCAGCCCCATCTGCACCGGGATCACCAGGGCGCTGAGCACGATGAGCACCAGCCAGCCGATGAGATCCAGCCCGGTGAGGGAGAAGACCGGCCCCCAGGCGATCATGGCGATGAGGAGCCCTGCGGCCATGAGAACGATCATCGCGATCCGGGGCGGATTCACCGGCCGGGAGGCATAGCACAGCACGGTGATGCCGTTGACGGCCATCACCACCACGCAGATGGTGGAGAGCTCCGCCACCGGCAGCTCCAAAGCGTAGACGAAGAGCTCCGCGAAGAGGATCACGATGATGGCGGTGAGCCCCCCGGGGAAGGAGCGGCGGAAGACGTTGTGCAGAAACTTTCCCTGCACCAGGTCGTGGTTGGGCTCCAGGGCCAGGAAGAAGGAGGGCACCCCGATGGTGAGGGCCGAGAGCAGCGTCAGCTGGATGGGCACGAAGGGGTAGGGGAAATCCGCGAACAGCGTGATGATGGCGAGGAAAAAGGAGAGGATGTTCTTCACAAGGTACAGGGCCGAGGCCCGCTGGATGTTGTTGATGACCCTCCGGCCCTCCGCCACCACCTTCGGCAGGGCGGCGAAGTCGCTGTTCAGCAGCACCAGCTGGGCCACCTGGCAGGCCGCCTCCGCGCCGGAGGCCATGGCGATGCCGCAGTCCGCGTCCTTCAGGGCCAGCACATCGTTGACGCCGTCGCCGGTCATGGCCACGGTGTGGCCCGCGCTCTGCAATGCCCGGACGATCTTCCGCTTCTGGCTGGGGGCCACCCGGCCGAACACGGTGCAGCGCCGGATGGCCCGGGCGATGTCCTGATCCGTCTTCAGCTCCCGGGCGTCCACCCAGTTTTCCGCCCCCTCAATGCCCGCCTGCTGGGCCACGGCGGAGACGGTGACGGGGTTGTCGCCGGAGATGACCTTGACCGCGACGCCCTGGGCACGGAAGTAGTCAAAGGTCTTGGGGGCGCTGGGGCGGATGGGGTTCTCCAGCACCAGCAGGGCCAGGGGAATCACCACGCCGTGAAGCCGTCCCTCCTCGGCCCCGTCGCACTGGGCCAGCAGCAGCACCCGGCAGCCCTGGGCGGCGAAGTAGCGGAGCTTCTCCTCCAGGGGCTTCACGTCCTCCCCCAGGATGAACTCCGGCGCGCCCAGCACGAAGCAGCCCTCCTCCGCGAAGTCCACGGCGCTCCACTTGGCGGCGGAGGTAAAGGGCACGGTGCGCCGCACCGTGCGGTAGGGCCCGCTGGGATAGCGCTTCTGGATGGCCCGGGCGGTGTCGTTGTCCGCCTCCATGGCGCGGTAGAAGGCCCCCAGCGTCTCCTCCACCTGGGTCAGGGGGAAGCCCGCCTCATCCAGGGGCAGCACCTGCCGCAGCTCCATCTCCGGGGAGGTGACGGTGCCGGTCTTGTCCACGCACAGGACATCCACCCGCGCCAGGGTTTCCACGGCGTTCATCTCGTGGATCAGGGTCTTGTTCTGGGCCAGGCGCACGACGGACAGGGCCAACGCAACGCTTGTCAGCAGGAACAGCCCCTCCGGGATCATGCCGATGAGGGCCGCCACCATGGACACCATGGACTGCCGCAGTCCCAGCTCCTGGATGACATACTGGTTATAGAAGAGGGCCGCGCCGATGGGGATGAGGGCGATGCCGATGAAGCGGATCAAGGCGTTCAGGGAGCGCATCATCTCGGACTGGGCGGCCCCGCCCTCCCGCTTGGCCGCCAGGGTCAGCTTCGCGGCGTAGGAATCCGCCCCCACCTTCGTGAGCCGGGCCCGGCAGCGGCCGGAGATCACAAAGCTGCCGGAGAGCAGATCGTCTCCCGCCGCCTTGGGGATGGCGTCCGCCTCGCCGGTGATGAGGCCCTCGTTCACCTGGATCTGGCCGCTGAGAACCTCCGCGTCCGCCGGGATCTGGCTCCCGGTGGAGAGCTCAATGACGTCGCCCCGCACCAGGCTCTGGCTGGGGACTTCCGTCAAGTGCCCGTCCCGCACCGCAGGCACCTTGCTTTCGGAGAGCAGGGTCAGCTTCTCAATGGTGCGCTTGGACTTGATCTGCTGGACGATGCCGATGCCGGTGTTGGCTGCCACGATGGCAAGGAAGCTCATGTCCTTCCAGTCCCCCACCACCAGGAGACACACGGCGAGAATGATAAAGATGAGGTTAAAATAGGTGAAAACGTTCTCCCGGACGATCTGCCGATCGGACTTGGTGGGGGAGGCCACGGCCTCGTTGCCCCAGCCGCCGGAGAGCAGCTCCTGGGCCTGGGCTTCCGTCAGGCCGCTCTCCGCCTCCGGGGCATAGTCCGGCCAGGGGATGCGCCGGGGAGCCTCCGCCTGGGGCTCCGGTCTGCGCTTGGCAAGTTTCTTCAAGGGCGATCTCTCTCTTTCCCGCTCCCGGCCTGGGGCCGGGAGCCATGGCATAATATATCAGTATAGCATTTCCTACCGGGGAAGTATACGAAGAAACGGTAAATTTTCCGCCGGAAAGCCCGGGATCCCGGGAAAAACCGCCCATCACCGCCGGAGAATGCCCCCGCTCCGCACGCCCGTGCGCACACCCTCCCGGATGGCGGCCTCCCCGGCCACGAACACGCAGTCCATCCCCTCCGCCGCCTGCCGGGGCGCGGCATACGTCCCCATGGGCCGGAAGCCCTCGGGATCGAAGAGGCAGAGGTCGGCGTCCGCCCCCACCGCGATGCGCCCCTTCCCGGCAAGGCCGCAGCGCTCCGCCGGACGGAGGGTCAGCCGGTTCACGGCCTCCTCCAGCGTCAGGTCGTGCCGCTCCCGGACGAAGTGCCGCAGGAGCTCCGCCGTCATCCCTGTGACCCGGGGGTGGAGGAGCCCCGTCCCGGGATAGGTGGCGTCCGAGATGGCGCAGGAGAAGGGGGCCTTTAAGATCTCCCCGATGTCCTCCTCCGAGGCGATGGTGTCGATCATCCCCGGCGTGCCCCCCTCGGCGGCCAGCAGGTCGAAGAGGGCGTCGAAGGGCTCCTGGCCCCGGTCACGGGCGATCTCGGAGACGGGAACCCCCTCATAGGGGGCGTACTCCGCCGTTCGGAGCCCCGTGGGCCGGACGTTCTCAAAGCCCACGAGAAGCGTGATGTTCTCAAAGTCCGCCCCCGTCTCCATTCGCCGCCGGATGGCCGCCCGCTCCCCGGGCTCCCGCAGCCGCGCCGTCAGGGCCTCCAGCCCGCCCGCGTGGCTCTCCGGCGGCAGCACGTGGATGAGCTGGGTAGACCCGGCGTCGTAGGGGTAAACGTCGCAGGAGACGTCCAGCCCCTCCGCCCGGGCCCGTTCCATGGCCCGCAGCATGTTCGGCACCGCCCGCCGCCAGTTCCGGCGGCCGATGGACTTCAGATGGCTGATCTCCACCGGCGTCTCCAGGGCCCGGGCCACCGTCAGCATCTCGGCAAGGGCCGCTTCCACGCCGTCCCCCTCCTGCCGCATGTGGACGGAGATCACCACCCCACTCCGGCGGAGAGGGGAGAGGAGGGAGATCAGCTCTTCTGTCGTCTCGTAGCTCTCCGGCGCGTACCCCAGGCCCAGGGACACCCCCAGCGCCCCGTCCGCGAGGGCCCGCTCCAGGGCGGCGCGGATGGCCTTGCCCTCCGCCGCCGTCAGGGCCCCGGGCCGGAAGCCCGCGATGCCCGCGCGCAGCGTCCCCATGCCGATGAGCTCCCCGGCGTGCAGGGGCAGCCGCCCGCAGCGGCGGAGATAGTCCCCCAGCGTGGGGAAGTCCGCGTCCCCCGCGTCCCCGGTAATGGGGGCCAGATACCGCCCCAGCGCCTCCCGGTGGATCCCGGAGAGCGGCGCGGCGGAGAGCCCGCAGTTCCCGTTCACGATGGTGGTGAGCCCCTGCCGGAGCTCCCACTCCCCGAAATCCGGAGAAAGCAGCGCCAGATCCGCGTGGCGGTGGATGTCCAGAAAGCCTGGCGTCAGCGCCCGGCCCCGGGCGTCGATGACCTCTCCGGCCTCCGCCGCGCTGAGATCCCCCACGGTGGCGATCTTCCCCTCCGCAAGGCCCACGTCCCCCTGGAAGCCGGGCCGCCCGCTGCCGTCGATGACCCGGGCGTTTACGATTTTGGTATCCAGCATCCCTGCGCTCCTTCCCGCCGCCCGATGGCGGCAAAGCCCTTGCTTTTGCCCCTATCCTAGCACCCGGCGGCCCTTTTTGCAACGGATGCCCGCAATTTCCATCCCGCCCACGCTTGACAGGGTAATCGTTTACCGATATAATTGTCCCGAAAACACTGGGCGGCCGCCCCGCCCGCGAAAATACGAAGGAAAGGATCGATCAACTATGATCTACTCTGCCGAAGTCCAGCACATGTGTCCCGTGGCCAAGGGCGCGTACCACGGCCCCGCCCCCATCCCCGAGGAGGGGAAGTGGGTCCAGGCCAAGGAGATCGGCGACATCTCCGGCCTGACCCACGGCATCGGCTGGTGCGCCCCCCAGCAGGGCGCCTGCAAGCTGACCCTGAACGTGAAGAACGGCGTCATTGAGGAGGCCCTGGTGGAGACCATCGGATGTTCCGGCATGACCCACTCCGCCGCCATGGCCAG
>CAKTSC010000069.1 GCA_934597465.1 uncultured Dysosmobacter sp. | reverse complement strand
GGTGCTTTATGTATCGGTTCAGATTAGTCCTGAACGATGGCGCCGCTGGGGCAGGTATCCGCGCAGGAACCGCAGTCCAGGCAAGCACCGGCATCGATGACGAACTGGTCATCGCCCTGAGAGATGGCACCAGCGGGGCAAGCGTCCGCGCAAGCGCCGCAGCTCAGACATGCAGAAGTGATCTTGTAGGCCATGGGAAGCACCTCCATTAGAATTTGTTCCCTTATTCTAGCATACTGTGCGGAAAAAGCAAGGACTTTCCCGTAGATTTTGCCGGGAAATTGCAGGAAATCTTCGGGCACTCTGCCGTTCATAAATTGTTTACCTAAAAGTCAGAGAAAGTCAAAGAAAACCTATTGACATTTGCGCGGATGGTGCTATACTGTCGTCAGACTAAAGGTCAAAGATAGTCAACATCAAACAAACCGCGTGAGCGGAACCGATAAAGGAGATGAACCGCATGGGGATTTCTGATTTGATCGCCCAGTTCCTGCAGCAGAGCCTCAACGAGGCGGCGGACGGCGTGCTGGAGATCCAGCGCAGCGATCTTGCCCAGAAGTTCAACTGCGTCCCCAGTCAGATCAACTACGTCATGACCACCCGCTTCTCCCCGGAGCATGGCTACCTTGTGGAGAGCCGCAGGGGCGGCGGAGGCTACATCCGCATCACCCGGGTGCGGACGGATCGGGAGACCCTCCTGATGCACGTGGTGAACAGCGTGGGCTCTGAGATCGATCTCCCTTCGGCACGGGCCATCCTCTCAAACCTGGTGCAGTCCGGGGCGTTGGAGGAGGGCGTTGCCCGCACCATCTACACCGCCATGGGCGAACGGAGCCTGGCGGCCGTTCCCCGGGAACGGCGCTCGGCCGTCCGGGCGGACATGATGAAGCAGGTGCTGCTGCAGCAGTTGGCCTGATGTCTTTTCCCTAAGTTTTCAAAAAAGTTTTGCGATAGATGGAGGAATGGATTATGAAGTGCGAGAATTGCGGCAAGAATGAAGTGAGCTTCGTGTACCGGAGCAATATCAACGGCAGGCGGGAGGAGAAGCACCTCTGCGCCGACTGCGCCCGGAAGCTGGGCTATGCCGACGGGATCTTCGCCCAGCAGCGGCGGATGATGGACGGCATGGAGAGCTTCTTTGACGATGGCTTCTTCGGCGGGAGCCTGCTGGGCGATTTCTTCGGGAACCGCAGCGCCCTGAACGGCCGCCGGAACCGCTTTTTCGGGGAGGATCTCTTCGATGATTTCTTCCGGGAGATGCCGGCTCTTGGCAGCGGCGCGGAGGAAGCGCCCCAGTCCAAGGAGGAAAACGCCGTCAGCGACGAGGAGAGCAGCCGCTTTGCCCGGATCCGCCGGCGCAACGCCCTGCACCATGAGCTGAAGAAGGCCATCCGCGAGGAGAACTTCGAGCGGGCCGCCGAGATCCGCGACGAGCTCCGTGCCCTGGAGGGCAAGGACGAGAATAAGGCCAGCTGACGGCCCATCCCCCGGCGGGCAGATGCCTGCCGGGCGGAAAGAGAGCGCCGGAGACGGCGCAGCATGAAATCCAGAGAATAAAAATAAAGGAGATATCCTTATGAATGAAAACAGATTCACCCCCGGCGCGGAGGAAGTCCTGCGCCTTGCCCAGGAGGCGGCAGGGGAGCTGGGCCACGGCTACGTAGGCACCGAGCACCTGCTGCTGGGCCTCATGCGGGAGGAGGAAGGCTTGGCCCACAGCGTGCTGACGGAGGCCGGTCTCACTCCCGAGCTTCTGGAGGAGATCACCCGCCGCAGTGTGGGTGCCGGCTTCCCCGGCGGCAACCCCGCCCAGGGCCTGACCCCCAGAGCAAGACGTGTCGTTGAGATCGCGGTGGAGGACGCCGTCCGCGGCGGAGCCGACGCCGTGGGCACCGAGCACCTGCTGGCGGGCATCCTGCGGGACGGCAGCAACATGGCGGTGCGCATCCTGCGCACCGCGGGCTGCGACGTGCGCCAGCTCTACTCCGCCCTGATGACGAAGCTCCAGTCCCAGCCCCGCGCCGCCAAGAGCGCGGCCAAGGGCGGCGAGCAGGCCGAGGGCGGCAAGACACTCAGCGAGTTCACCCGAGATCTGACGGCGGACGCCCGCGCGTCCAAGCTGGATCCCGTCATCGGGCGGGACACCGAGATCCAGCGGGTCATCCAGATCCTCTCCCGCCGCACCAAGAATAACCCCGTCCTCATCGGTGAGCCCGGCGTGGGCAAGACCGCCATCGCCGAGGGCCTGGCCCGGAAGATCGCCCTGGCAGACGTGCCGGAAAACCTGCTGGACAAGCGCATCCTCTCCCTGGATCTCTCCGGCATGGTGGCCGGTACCAAGTACCGGGGCGAGTTCGAGGAGCGCATCAAGAAGGTCATGGAGGAGGCCCGGAAGGCCGGGAACGTCATCCTCTTCATCGACGAGCTCCATACCATCGTGGGGGCCGGCGGCGCCGAGGGCGCCGTGGACGCCGCCAACATCCTGAAGCCCGCCCTCTCCCGGGGCGAGATCCAGGTCATCGGCGCCACCACCCTCAACGAGTACCGCAAGTATATCGAGAAGGACGCCGCCCTGGAGCGCCGGTTCCAGCCCGTCACCGTGGGCGAACCCAGCCAGGAGGCGACGCTCGAGATCCTGAAGGGCATCCGGGAGAAGTATGAGAAGCACCACAAGCTCCGCATCACCGACGAGGCCCTGCAGGCCGCCGTCTCCCTCTCCGCACGCTATATCAACGACCGCTTCCTGCCGGACAAGGCCATCGACCTCATGGATGAGGCCGCCAGCCGGGTCCGCATGGAGACCGAGGAGCTGAACCCCGAGCTCCGGAGCCTGGAGGAGAAGATCGCCGCCCTTGCCAAGGACAAGGAGGCCGCCATCGCCGCCCAGGACTACGAGAAGGCCGCCCAGCTCCGGGATATCGAGAAGGACTACCGGGAGCAGGTGGAGCTGGAACGGGAGCGCCGCCGCAAGGATCCCTGCCAGCACCGCCCCGTGACGGAGGAGGACGTGGCCGCCGTGGTGGCCGGGTGGACGGGCATCCCCGTGACCCGGCTCAATGAGGACGAGGGCCAGCGCCTGCTCCACATGGAGGATATCCTCCACAAGCGTGTGGTGGGCCAGGACGAGGCCGTGAAGGCCGTGGCCCGGGCCATCCGCCGGGGCCGTGTGGGCCTGAAGGACCCCAAGCGCCCCATCGGCAGCTTCCTCTTCCTGGGCCCCACCGGCGTGGGCAAGACGGAGCTCTGCAAGTCCCTGGCCGAGGCCATGTTCGGCGACGAGAACGCCATGATCCGCATCGACATGTCCGAGTACATGGAGCGGCACACGGTATCCCGCCTGGTGGGCTCCCCTCCGGGATATGTGGGGCACGATGAGGGCGGCCAGCTCACCGAGAAGGTGCGCCGCAAGCCCTACTCCGTGGTGCTCTTCGACGAGATCGAGAAGGCCCATGAGGATGTCTGGAACATCCTGCTGCAGATCCTGGACGACGGCCGCATCACGGACTCCCAGGGCCGCACCGTGGACTTCAAGAATACCGTCATCGTCATGACTTCCAACATCGGCGCCAAGGCCCTGACCGCCGCCGGCGGCAAGCTGGGCTTCTCCGCCGACGAGACCCATCCCGACGAGGCCGCCGAGAAGGCCTTCCAGCAGGCCAAGGATACCGTCATGGCCGAGCTGCGTCAGACCTTCCGTCCGGAGTTCCTGAACCGCATCGACGACATCATCGTCTTCCATGCCCTCACCGAAGGGGACATCGAAGAGGTGGCCCGCCGGATGCTGAAGACGGTCTCCGGCCGCATGGAGGCCATGGGCATCCATCTGGACGCCGGTGGCGACGCCATCCGGGAGCTGGCCAAGGAGGGCTTCGATCCCAAGTACGGCGCCCGTCCCCTGCGCCGGGCCATCCAGAATCAGGTGGAGGACGCCGTGGCGGAGAAGATGCTGGAGGGCAGCCTGAAAGAGGGCGGCACCGCCAGGCTCACCGTCACCGACGGCAAGCTCACCGTGGAGGCGGAGGCGCAGAGTGAGCCGGAAGCCAAGACGGAGGAGCCCCAGCCCGCCGAAGCCAAGTAAAGAGCGCGGAACCGCCCCAGGCGAAGGCCTGGGGCGGTTTTTTGCTGCGCTTGCGGCGGCAAAGCCGGTGTGATAGGATCAATGCGGCGGAGACTGCCGGGAAGGAGGCCTTGCTTTATCGCGCGGAATGCGGTACAATAATCAAAACTCTGCCCATACCGGGAAGGAGGGCTCCTATGCCTGCCATCTCCGTCATCGTGCCCGTCTACCGGGCGGAAAAATTCCTGGACGCCTGCGTGGAGAGCGTCCTGACACAGACCTTTACGGACTGGGAGCTGCTGCTCATTGAGGACGGCAGCCCCGACGCCTCCGGCGCCCTCTGCGATGCCTATGCCGCCCGGGATCCCCGGATCCGGGCCTTCCATAAGGAGAACGGGGGCGTGTCCTCCGCCCGGAACGTGGGCCTTGCCCATGCGGAGGGGCGGTGCATCGCCTTCCTGGATTCTGACGACGGCTTTGAGCCGGAGGCCCTGGAAACCCTCTGGCGGCTCCGGGAGGAGAGCGGCGCGGATACCTCCGGCTGCGCCCACTGGAATATGACGCCCGCCGGGGAGAAAACGGCGGAGACCCTGCTGCCCGCCGGGATCTATCACCGGGACGCCCTGCGGGAGAAGGTGCTCTATCCCCTGCTGGGCGATCGGCTCTGCCCGCCCATCTTCAACGGCTTCATCTGGCGCTACCTCTTTGACGCCGCCATCCTCCGGGACAACGGCATCACCTTTGAGGGAGCCTATCTGGAGGACGAGATCTTCCTTCTGGAGTACTTCTGCCACGCGGACTGCCTGGCGGTGACGGAGGAGCCCCTCTACCGCTACCTCATGAATCCGGATTCCGCCACCCGGAAGTACATGAAGGATTACATGACGGTCTTCTCCCGCTTCCTGGAGCGGAAGACCGCCATCGCGGAGACCTGCGGCCTGACCGCGGCCCGCCCCCAGTGGCGGGAGAGCACCCTCTGGGCGGGGCTTCTCATCGCCATCGGCAATGAGTATGCCAGGGGCAACCCCAAGAGCCTGCGGGAGAAGCAGCGGGCCGTGGAGGGCCTCTGCCGCCGGGAGGAGATGGCGGAGGCCATCCGGGCCCTGCGTCCAAGGGGGCTGGGACGCAACAAGCAGATGGTGGCGGATCTGGTCTGCGGCGGGCACTTCGGCCTGCTAACGGCTCTGTACCGCCTGAAAAACGGACTTTGAGAGGTATTTTCACCCATGACGATCTTTCAGCAAAGCATACTCTGCGGGATTCTGAGCGGGATCGGACGGCTCTGGCAGGAGAGCTGCCTGGGCCGGGCCTTGGCAGCCGCCGTCCGCTGGATCAGCGGCAAGGCGGACGGATCCCTGCTGCTCTGGATCCTCTGCCGGGAGGGGCACGTCGCCCGGGCCTGGGGGGACAGCTTCCTCTGCCGGGCCCTCACCGCAGTGGTGAACTTCCCGGCCTGGCTGCTGCACCGCGTCTATCTCCGCTGGCAGACGCAGTTTGACGGCAGCTTCTTCGCGAACCTGGCCTTTGAGCTGGGCCGGGAGACCGCCGTGGCGGAATCCTGGCTGTGGATGGCACTCTGGATCATCCCCTTCTCCCGTTGGAACAACGCCTATCAGTTCGCGGCGGGGGTGTTGCTGCTGCTGTGTCTCCTCCTGCGGGGGATGCGGGAGCGGGAGGCAAAGCTGGATCTCCGGGTGGTGGGCTTCTACCCGGTGCTGCTCTTCGGAGCCATCGTGCTGGCGGCGCTGCTGTCCCACTATCCGGGGCTCTCCGGGCACTTCCTGATCTACCATGCCAGCGCGGCCCTGTGCCTGCTCGTGACCGTCAGCTCCGTGCGGAACGGGACGGATCTCAAGCGCCTGGCGGCCTCCGGCGGCTTCGTGGTGCTGGTGTCCTCCCTCTACGGCGTTTACCAGCGGATCCAGGGCGTGGAGGTCAACAAATCCTACGTGGATCTCAGCGTCAACGAGGGGATGCCGGGGCGGGTCATGTCCTTCTTTGATAACCCGAATACCTTCGCCCAGGTGCTGATCCTGCTGCTGCCGCTGCTGGTGGCGCTGACGGTGAGCTCCCGGCACTGGTGGTCGCGTCTGGTGGCCGCGGGGGCCTTCGCCGTGGGCTTCGTGGCCCTGGGTATGACCTATTCCCGGGCCAGCTGGGTGGGCATCGCCTGCGCGGCGGTGGTCTTCATGTTCCTCTGGAAGCCCCGGTTCTTCCCGCTCTTCGTGGTGGCGGGCGTTTGCTGCCTGCCCTTGCTGCCCAGCACCATCTGGAACCGGATCCTCACCATCACCAACACCTCGGACTCCTCCACCGCCAGCCGGGTGCCCCTCTACCAGGCGGCCATCGGCGTAGTGGAGACCGCGCCGGTCTCCGGTGCGGGCCTTGGCACGGCGGCGGTGCAGCAGTTCATTGAGGATCGCAACCTCTACCATGGGGATGCTCCCTACGTTCACGCCCACAATATGTACCTGGAGCTGTGGGTGGAGGCGGGCCTGCTGGGCTTCGTGAGCTTCCTGGCGTCCATGCTCTGGAACATCAAGTGCGCCGCCCGGCAGGTGCGCCACTGCGCGGATTCCGCCGCCCGGAGCATCACCGCGGCGGCATGCTGCGCCCTCTGCGGCGGCATGGTGGCGGGCCTTGCGGATTACCTCTGGAACTATCCCCGGGTCATGTGCATCTTCTGGTTCGTCTTCGCCCTGGCCATCGCGGGGGTGAAGGTCTGCCGGGCGGAAACGGAGAGCGCCTGAGGAGCGGAGGCTCCGCAGTAAGACCGGCTGCCCGGCGGGCTCGGAAGGGTGCAGATGGAAAAAGTTTTGTTTCCGCTTGCACCCGCAGCGAAAGTACGCTACAATAAACGGGCGGCGCTTCTGCGCCGCCCGTGGGTAAGCGTGGATGGCGGAGTTAGTACCGCGCTGCGCATGTGGGAGCATGCCTGACCGGATGCCCCGATGCCGCCACCGCGGCCCGCCGCACGGCTTGCATCTACCCCCTTGCTTTGGGAGTGCCGTGGCGGTATCCGGGACAG
>CAKTSC010000068.1 GCA_934597465.1 uncultured Dysosmobacter sp. | reverse complement strand
GAGCAGATCGTGGCCGTGGCCAAGGCCGTGAAGGCCTCCGGGGCGGACATGCTCCGGGGCGGCGCCTTCAAGCCCCGCACCTCTCCCTATGACTTCGCCGGACTCAAGGCCGAGGGCCTGGAGCTTTTGAAGATCGCCCGGCAGGAGACAGGGCTTCCCATCGTCACGGAGATCATGAGCATCGTGGATCTCCCCCTCTTCGAGGATGTGGATGTCCTCCAGGTGGGGGCCCGGAACATGCAGAACTTCGACCTCCTCCGGGAGCTGGGCAAGACGGACAAGCCCATCCTCTTAAAGCGAGGCCTTGCCAACACCCTCAAGGAGCTCCTCATGAGCGCCGAGTACATCATGGCCAGCGGCAACGAGCAGGTCATCCTCTGCGAGCGGGGCATCCGTACCTTTGACGACTATACCCGCAACACCCTGGATCTCGCCGCCGTGCCCATGCTCCACGAGCTCACCCACCTGCCGGTCATCGTGGATCCAAGCCACGCCACCGGCATCAACCGCCTGGTCTCCCCCATGGCCCTGGCCGCCGCCGCCTGCGGGGCCGACGGTCTCATCATCGAGGTGCACAACGACCCCATGCACGCCCTCTGCGATGGCGCCCAGTCCCTGCGGCCGGAGCAGTTCGACGCCCTGGCGAGGAAGGTGCGCGCCGTCCGGGAGGTGGCGCTGGCATGACCGTTGGCATTGTGGGCCTGGGCCTCATCGGCGGGTCTCTCGCCAAGGCGTACCGGGAGGCGGGGGAGACCGTCCTTGCCCAGGACACCGACCGCAGCGTCCTGGACTTCGCCATCCTGAACGGCACCGTCTCCGCCCCCCTGACGGCGGAGGCCCTGCCGGACTGCGACCTCATCCTTCTTGCCATCCGCCCGGAGGCGGCGATCCGGTGGTTCCGGGAGAACGCCTCCCGCATCGGCCCCCGCCCCCTGGTCATCGACTGCTGCGGCACCAAGCGGACGGTCTGCGCCGCCTGCTTCCTCCTGGCGGCGGAGCGGGGCGTCGCCTTTCTGGGGGGGCATCCCATGGCGGGGAACCACCACTCCGGCTTCAAGTACGCCCGGGCGAACCTCTTCCACGGGGCGCCCATGGTGCTGGTTCCCGCCGACCGGGACGATATCCGTCTGCTGGATCGGGCCAAGGAGCTCCTGGCCCCGGCGGGCTTCGGCAGCTTCTCCGTCACCTCGGCAGAGGAGCATGACCGCATGATCGCCTTTACCTCCCAGATGGCCCACATCGCCTCCAACGCCTACATCAAGAGCCCCACGGCGGGGGGCCACAAGGGCTTCTCCGCCGGGAGCTACAAGGATATGACGAGGGTCGCCTGGCTGGCCCCGGAGATGTGGGCAGAGCTCTTCCTGGAGAACCGGGACTTCCTCCTCCGGGAGCTGGACGGCTACCTGACGAATCTCCGGGCCTACCGGGACGCCATGGCAGCCAACGACTATGATACCCTGGTGGGGCTCCTGGACGAGGGCCGCCGCCGGAAGGAGGAGGTGGACGGCCGATGAAGACCATCCCCGTAACGGCCTCCCGCCGCTACGATGTCCTCCTGGGGGAGGGTCTGCTGGATGAGGCCGGGGCGGAACTGCGCCGCGTCCTGCCGGAGGCCCGCACCGCCGCCGTGGCGGCGGACGAGACCGTCTCCGCCTTTTATGGGGAGCGCCTGGCGGCGTCCTTAGAGCGGGCGGGCTTCCGCACGGTCTCCTTCACCTTCCCGGCGGGGGAGGGCTCCAAGACCCTTGCCACCTACGCCGCCCTGCTGAACTTCCTGGGGGAGAACGCCCTCACCCGGGGGGATGCCCTCCTTGCCCTGGGGGGCGGCGTGGCCGGGGATCTCGCGGGCTTCGCCGCCGCCACCTACCGGCGGGGCATCCCCTTCTGCCAGGTGCCCACCAGCCTTCTCGCGGCGGTGGACTCCTCCGTGGGCGGCAAGGCCGGCATTGATCTCCCCACCGGGAAGAATCAGGCGGGCTGCTTCTACCAGCCCTCCCTGGTGCTCTGCGACCCGGCGGTGCTGGCCACCCTTCCGGCGCGGGAGTACCGCAGCGGCTGCGCCGAGGTCATCAAGTACGGCGTCCTCTTTGACGGGGCCTTCTTCACCTCCCTGGAGGAAACGCCGGTGCGGGAGCAGTGGGAGAGCGTCATCGCCCGCTGCGTTGCCTTGAAGCGGGACATCGTGGCGGCGGACGAGTTCGACCGGGGGGAGCGGCAGCTTCTGAACCTGGGCCACACCCTGGGCCACGCCGTGGAGAAGTGCAGCGCCTACGCCGTCTCCCACGGGGAGGCGGTGGCCGTCGGCATGGCGGTCATCGCCCGGGCGGCGGCCCGGCGGGACTTCTGCTCCCGGGAGACGGCCCGGCGGCTGGAGGCCCTCCTCCGCCGCTATGACCTTCCCACCGACACAGACATCCCCGGGGACGCCCTCTTCCGGGCGGCCCTTTCCGATAAAAAGATCAGCGGCGGGCGGCTGAACCTCATCGTGCCGGAGGCCATCGGCCGCTGCCGCATCCAGCCCATCCCCCCGGAGGAGCTCCGGGACTGGCTGAGGGACGGAGGGATCGCATGACAGTGACCGTACAGCCGGGCGCCCGCTGGGGGCGGGTGCGCGTTCCGGCTTCCAAATCCCAGGCCCACCGGCTGCTGCTCTGCGCGGCGCTGGGGGAGGGGGAGACCGAGCTTCTCTGCGGCGGCCTCTCCGCCGACATCCGGGCCACCGTGGAATGTCTCCGGGCCCTGGGGGCCGGGATCCGCCAGGAGGGAGAGCGGCTCTGGGTGAAGCCCATCCGTTCCGCCCCCCGGAGCTGCCGCCTTCCCTGCGGGGAGAGCGGCTCCACCCTGCGCTTCCTGCTGCCTCAGGTGGGGGCCCTGGGTACGGAGGGGGCTTTCCTCCGCCGGGGGCGGCTGCCCCAGCGGCCCCTCAGCCCCCTGGATGAGGCCCTCCGGGCCCACGGCATGCAGCTCTGGGAGGAGGGGGAGATCCTCTATGCCGGCGGGAAGCTGACGCCGGGGGACTACACCCTGCCGGGGGACGTCTCCTCCCAGTTCATCTCCGGCCTTCTCATGGCTCTGCCCCGCCTGCCGGGGGACAGCCGCCTTACCGTCACCGGGCCCCTGGAGTCCGCCGGCTACGTCGCCATGACGGAGGACGCCCTGGGCCTCTCCGGCATCCGCTGGCAGCGCAGCGGCCAGACCTGGGCCATCCCCGGCGGCCAGCGCTTCCGCCTGCCCCGGCTCTGCCGGGTGGAGGGGGACTGGTCGGGAGCCGCCTTCTTCCTCTGCGCCGGGGCCCTGTCCCGGCGGGGGATCACGGTGGAGGGCCTCTCCCTCCGCTCCGCCCAGGGCGACCGGGCGGTGGTGCAGCTTTTGCGCCGCTTCGGCGCGGAGATCACGGAGCGGGAGAGCGCCGTCACCGTCCGCCGGGGGGTGCTCCACGGCATCACCGTGGACGCCGCCCCCATCCCGGATCTCATCCCCGCCCTCAGCGTGGTGGCCGCCGCCTCGGTGGGGGACACCCGCATCGAGAACGCCCGCCGCCTGCGGGACAAGGAGTCCGACCGGCTTCGGGGCACGGCGGCCCTGCTCCGTGCCCTGGGCGCCAACGTGGAGGAGGGGGAGGACAGCCTTCTCATCCACGGCCGGGGCGGATTGCGGGGCGGGTCGGTGGATCCCTCCGCCGACCACCGCCTGGCCATGGCGGCGGCCATCGCCGCCTGCGCCTGCCGGGAGGGCGTCACCGTCAAGGACAGCCGCTGCGTGGAGAAGTCCTACCCGAAGTTCTGGGAGGATCTCCGCCAGCTGAAAGGAGAGGAGCTATGAGCAGCAGCTACGGCGAGAACCTGCACATCCACATCTTCGGGGAATCCCACGGCCCCACCGTGGGCGTCACCGTGGAGGGCATCCCCGCCGGGGAACGGGTGGATTTGGAGGCCCTCCAGCACTTCCTCGACCGCCGGGCCCCGGGCCGCAGCGCCTGGTCTACCCCCCGGAAGGAGGCGGATGTCCCGGAGTTCCTCTCCGGCCTCCGGGAGGGGAAGACCTGCGGCACCCCCCTCACCGCCGTCCTGAGAAACGCCAACACCCGCTCCGGGGACTATGATGCCCTCCGGGACGTGCCCCGCCCCGGCCACGCGGACTACACCGCCTGGGTGAAGTACGGCGAGAGCCGGGACAGCCGGGGCGGCGGCCACTTCTCCGGCCGCCTGACAGCCCCCCTGTGTGTGGCGGGCGGTATCTGTTTGCAGCTCCTGGCAAAGGAGGGCATCACCGTCCTCAGCCGTATCGCCGCCATCGGCGGCGTCTGGGACGAAGGGGCGCTCACCGCCTCCACGGCGGAGAAGGCATTCCCCACCGTCAGCGACGCCGGGGGGGAGGCCATGCGCTCCGCCATCGCGGCGGCCCGGGCGGAGGGGGATTCCCTGGGCGGCATCATCGAGTGCGCCGTCCTGGGCCTGCCCGCAGGACTGGGCGACCCCATGTTCGACGGCATGGAGAACCGCATCGCCGCCGCCGTCTTCGCCGTTCCGGCGGTGAAGGGCATCGAGTTCGGCGCGGGCTTCGCTGCCGCCGGGCTCCGGGGCAGCGAGAATAACGATGCCTTTTCCGTAGAAAACGGTCGAATTATTACAGAAAGCAATCATTGCGGCGGCGTCCTGGGCGGCATCACCGACGGCATGCCCCTCACCTTCCGGGCGGCGGTGAAGCCCACCCCCTCCATCGCAAGACCCCAGCGGAGCGTGGATCTTACAACCGGGGAGACCGTTCCCCTCACCGTCACGGGGCGGCACGACCCCTGCATCGTGCCCAGGGCGGTGCCCTGCATTGAGGCCGCCGCGGCCATCGCGGTCTATGACGCGCTGCTGGCGCGCAGAAAGGAGCAAGCATGGAACTGAAGGACTACCGGGAAAAAATGGACGCCATCGACGCCCAGCTCCTCCCCCTCTTCCTCCGGCGGATGGAGACGGCGGCGGAGATCGCCGCCTATAAGAAGGCCAACGGTATCCCCGTGCTGGACGCCGGGCGGGAGCGGGCCAAGCTCCGCGCCCTGGAGGAGCAGACCCCCGAGGCGCTCCGGGACTACACGGACTCCCTCTACCAGCTCCTCTTCGAGCTGAGCCGCAGCAGCCAGACCCGGCTCCTGGGCGTCGCCAGCCCCCTGACGGAGACCATCGAGAAGGCCCTGGCGGAGACCCCCCAGCTCTTCCCGGAGAGCGCCGGCGTCGCCTGCCAGGGGGTGGAGGGGGCCTACTCCCAGATCGCCTGCGACCGGCTCTTCCGCCGTCCCAACGTTCTCTACTTCGCCAGCTTCGAGTCCGTCTTCACCGCCATCGAGAAGGGCCTCTGCCGCTACGGCGTCATCCCCCTGGAGAACAGCACCGCCGGTTCCGTCAACGCCGTCTATGACCTCATGCGAAAGCACGACTTCCGCATCGTCCGCTCCGTACGGCTGAAGGTGGATCATAACCTCCTGGCAAAGCCCGGCACGAAGCTTGCGGACATCCGGGAGATATACTCCCACGAGCAGGCCATCAGCCAGTGCGGGGCCTTCCTGGCCCGGCACCCGGAGATCACCGTCATCCGCTGCGAGAATACCGCCGCCGCCGCCAAGCGCGTGGCGGAGAGCGGCCACCCCGGCGCGGCGGCCCTGGCCTCCCGGGCCTGCGCGGAGCTCTACGGCCTCACCTGCCTGGCCGACGCCGTGCAGGATCAGGGCGGCAACTTCACCCGCTTCATCTGCATTGCCAAGAACCTGGAGATCTACCCCGGGGCCGACCGCACCAGCCTCATGATGATCCTGCCCCACCGCCCCGGCTCCCTCTACCAGGTGCTCTCCCGGTTCTATGCTCTCGGCATCAACCTCAACAAGCTGGAGAGCCGCCCCATGCCGGAGCGGAACTTCGAGTTCATGTTCTACTTCGACCTGGAGACCCCGGTCTACGCTCCCCGCTTCCGCCAACTGATGGGGGAGCTCCCCGCCCTCTGCGAGGAGTTCTCGTACCTCGGCAGCTACAGTGAGGTGGTCTGAATGAAGCGTTGCGGACTTCTGGGGGAGAAGCTGGGCCACAGCTATTCCCCCGCCATCCACGCCCAGCTGGGCGACTATGAATACCGCCTCTACGAGTGCCCCCGGGAGAAGCTGGGGGACTTCCTGAAGACCGGGGACTTCGACGGCCTCAACGTCACCATCCCCTATAAGAAGGCCGTTATCCCCTGCTGCGCGGAGCTCTCCTCCATGGCGGCGGCCATCGGCAGCGTGAATACCCTCCTCCGCCGCCAGGACGGCACCCTTTACGGCGACAATACCGATGCCTTCGGCTTTGAGAGCCTCCTCCGCCACGCGAGCTTGGATCCCCGGGGCAAAAAGTGCCTGGTGCTGGGCAGCGGCGGGGCCAGCGTCACCGTTCAGGCGGTGCTGCGGCACCTGGGGGCGGGCAGCGTCACCGTCATCTCCCGCTCCGGGAAGGACAACTACCATAACCTCTTCCGCCATCAGGACGCGGAGCTCATCGTCAACGCCACTCCTGTGGGCATGTACCCCGGCAACGGTCTCGCGGCGGTGGATCTCACCGCCTTCCCCAACTGCCGCGGCGTGGCGGATCTCATCTATAACCCCGCCCGCACGGCCCTTCTCCTCCAGGCGGAGCGCCTGGGCATCCCCTGCGCCGGGGGCCTCTGGATGCTGGTGGCCCAGGCCCAGCGGGCCGCGGAGCTCTTCACCGGCACGGACATTCCGGAGAGCGTCATTCCGAAGATCACCGCCTCCCTCCGCCGGGAGATGGAGAACCTCGTCCTTGTGGGCATGCCCGGCAGCGGCAAGACCACCATCGCCATGGCTCTGGCGGAAAAGCTGGGCCGCCCCGTCCTGGATGTGGACGCCGCCGTGGCGGAGACTGCCGGCTGCTCCATCCCCACGGTCTTCGAGCGGGAAGGGGAGGGCGGCTTCCGCCGCCGGGAGACGGCGGCCATCGCCGATCTCGGCAAGCGCAGCGGCGTGGTCATCGCCACCGGCGGGGGCAGCGTCCTCCGGCCGGAGAACTACGACCTCCTCCACCAGAACGGCACCATCTTCTGGCTCCAGCGGGACTGGCGCAAGCTCCCCACCGACGGCCGCCCCATCTCCCAG
>CAKTSC010000067.1 GCA_934597465.1 uncultured Dysosmobacter sp. | reverse complement strand
GTCTCCGACACCGTCCGCACCGTCAGCTGCTATGCGGACATCATCGCCATGCGCCATCCCAAGGAGGGCGCCCCCCTGGTGGCCTCCGCCCACTCGGAGGTGCCGGTCATCAACGCCGGGGACGGCGGCCACAACCATCCCACCCAGACCCTGACCGACCTGCTGACCATCCAGCGGGAGAAGGGCCGCTTCCGGGATCTCACCGTGGGCTTCTGCGGCGACCTGAAGTTCGGCCGCACCGTCCACTCCCTCATCAGCGCCCTGAGCCGCTACGCAGGCATCCGGATCGTTCTCATCTCCCCGGAGGAGCTGAAGCTGCCCAGCTACGTCAAGACCGAGGCCCTGAAGAAGAACGGCATCCCCTACGAGCAGACCACCGATCTGGAGTCCGTGATGCCGAAGCTGGACATCCTCTACATGACCCGCGTCCAGCGGGAGCGCTTTTTCAACGAGGAGGACTACCTCCGCCTGAAGGACAGCTACATCCTCACGCCGGAGAAGCTCCAAAACGCCAAGCCCGACCTCTGCATCCTGCACCCGCTGCCCCGGGTCAACGAGATCTCCGTGGCGGTAGACGACGACCCCCGGGCCTGCTACTTCAAGCAGGTGAAAAACGGCCGCTACATCCGCATGGCGCTGATCCTCAAGCTGCTTGGTATCGAATAAGGAGGGAATTGAAATGATCATCGACGCGATCTCCAACGGCATCGTCATCGACCACATCTCCGCCGGGAAGGCGATGGAGCTCTATCACATCCTGGGCCTGGACAAGCTGGACTGCTCCGTGGCCCTGCTGAAAAACGTGGCCAGCGGCAAGCTGGGCCGCAAGGATATCCTCAAGATTGACCGGATCGTGGATCTGGACTGGGATGTCATCGGCTACGTGGATCCCGGCATCACCGTGAACATCATCCGGGAGGGGGAGCGGGTGGAAAAGCGCCAGCTGAAGCTGCCGGAGCGCATCACCGACGTTATCCGCTGCAAGAACCCCCGCTGCATCACCTCCGTGGAGCAGGAGCTGCCCCAGGTATTCACCCTCACTGACCGGGCCAAGCGCACCTACCGCTGCCTCTACTGCGAGACCAAGGCGGAGGGCTGAGCACCACCGGGGCAAACGGCCGCGAAGAGAATGCTCCGGAGAGAACGCCCCGGAGAGAGTGCGGCAGGGGAAACTCCCACAGCCTCATCTATATAATAATAGGAGGCGGCCCGGCGGGCCGCCTCCTATTATTATAATGTAGAGTGGGTTTGCGCCGCTCAGCCGTTCAGGGCCTCGTAGACCGTCAGCAACTGGCGGATGGCCTCCTTGTCGCTGTCCCGGATGGTGATATCCCGGCAGTAGTCGTCGCCCTCAAAGCGGACGATGGTCTCCTTGGAGTTGGCGATGGCCCAGAGCATGTCGATGTCGTTGGTGCCGTCATCGTCCATGGACTCCCAGACCCGGCCGCCGCCGTTGTCCCGGCTGACGTCGAAGTAGCTGAAGGACTTGTAGAAGCGCTGGTCGTCGGCGGCGATGGTGACCTTCTTGAAAAAGACCCAGTCATCGGCGGTGTAGTTATAGATGATGCGCACCCAGACGCGATCTCCCTCCTGTCCCATGTAGGGCAGCACGAAGGAGCGCTTGTCGGCGGCCCAGCCGTCGGAGTAGCGGGGGAAGCCGGAGGGGTAGTAGAAGTTGAGGCCGCGCACCTTGTCCTCCTCCTTGGTCATCTGGCGGAGGAGGGCGTCCGCCTTGTCCTTCTCCAGCGCCTTGAAGGCCGCGGCGGCATCCTTGAGAACACCGGCGTTGGAGACCTTGGCCTGCTCCTCCGTGCTCAGAGCGTCATAGGCCGTCTGAGCGGCGTTGATGGCCTCGCGGCTCTCCAGCGTCACCTCGCCGATGGCGTTGATGAGCTCCGCCACCTGGGCGCTCCGCAGATCCGCCAGGGAGTCCTCGGCGGCCTCCAGGGCGGCGGCGTTCTGCACCAGGGCCTTGACCTCCTCGGAAGCGTCGTCGTAGAGCGCCCGGGCGGCGTCCACTGCCTCGCCGCTCTCCAGGGTGACGGTGCCGATGGCAGTGATGGCGGCGTCGATCTCGTCGGCCTGGGACTGGTTCAGAAGGCCGTCATAGGTGGAGCGGGCCTCCTCCAACTGGGCGGTATGCTTGACCTGCTTCTGATCCTCGGGAGAGAGCTCCCGCAGGGCGGCCTCGGCGGCGGAAATGGCGGCGTTGCTGTCCAGGGTCACTTCGCCGATGGCGGCGATCTGCTCGTCCACGGCCTTGGCAGCCTCACTCTGGCCGCAGGCCGTCAGCACCGCCATCATCAGAATGGTCAGCACCAGCGCTAGGATTCGTTTCATCGTTCTTCCTCCTGTATGTTGTTACTCTTTCAGCCCGGCGGCGGGGAACACCGGGCGGGAAGGTCAGTAGAGTGGCTTTTCGCCCTCGGCGAAAAGCCGGTCGTTGAGCTCGTGCAGGGGCAGGTGGTGGGCGATGCCGTAGCAGAGGATGGCCTCCCGCCGGATGCGGGGGTAGAGCTGGGCGTAGGTGGCCTGCTCCAGCAGGCGCTGGGTCTCGTCCAGTGTCAGCCCCATACCGCAGCAGATGCACAGCAGCCGGTCGCGGGAGGGCTTGCGCCGCCCGGAGAAGACCTGGTGGAGATAGACCTCGCTGACGGCGGAGCGCCGGGCCAGCTCCGCTTTGGAGACAAAGCTCCGCACCCGGTAAAGCTCCGCCAGCAGCTCGGTGATGCTGCGTCCGGCAAAGAATGGTTGGTTTTCCTTCAGGTAGGAATCCAGATCCGGATCCGCCATCAGGGCCTGGGTGAGATCGGTGGTATTTTTGCCGGCAGTATTTTTGCGCTTCGTATGCGTTCCTCCTTCCTTTTTCTTGGTTTTTCCCCTCTTTTCTTCCATCTTAGCGAATTTGAAACCGCAAAACAATGAGCTGGCTGCATAGGGTCAGAAGAAAATTTTTCGGGGTAAACGGGGAAAAATTGGGGGAGCTTTTCCCCAAAAGTGGAAAAGAGGGCGAAAAGGGCCGCGATCCTCAAAACCGCATTTTCCGCACCCTGCTCCCGGCCCGAACGCCCCGGCCGCGGCGGCAAGCCCCATCCCGCCCCGGGAGGGCCCTCCGCCCCCAGGGAAGCACTGGACACCCCGGGGGCCTCTCGGGGACAGTCCCCCGTGACGCCGCCATGGGGGACACTCGTCAGGGCGGTGATCTTCGGAAGTACGGGAGCGCCGCCGTCCGCCCGGAGGATGGCCGGCGCAGGGGGAGCGTCCTCCCGGAGACGGGGGTTCCTTCGGGGCGGGTTCTGTCCTTTGGCAGGGGAGGGGGAACTTGAGGGAATCCTTTATATATAAATGTATGCGAAGGCCGCCGGGCGGGGGATACTGTCGGGCGGGGACGGCCCGGGGGAGGGAGGGGCTCCCGGCGGTTTTCCGGGGAAGAGGAAGGAGAAAGACTGTTAAATAACAAACGAATCTGCAACATTTTGTCCGGAAATATAGGAAAAACCGATGAGAATCCGAGGAAATCCCAATAACGAAATCCACGAAATCGTATATTTCCAATAAATTTTGCACACAAAATTGTTGGAAAGAGAGAATGGGGGAAAGCTACAAGAAAAGCCTTGCAATTTTGGGAAATTTGCCATATACTCAGCAGAGTTAAAGCACTGTTCAGATTTCTTGTCGAAAGGAGGTCACAGGATGTCCCTGGAAGCCATTGATGTGGTGATGAAGGCAGAGCAGGACGGCGTGTCCCGCCGTGCCGCGGCGGAGCAGGAAGCGAAAGCCCTGACCCTGAACGCGGAGCGGGATGGGCAGGCCATGCTGAGCCGTCTCCGGGAAGAGATGGAGACACAGCGCAAGGAGCTGCTGCGGCAGGCGGAGGAGCGTGCCGCGGAGCAGACGGAGCGGATCGGGACGGAAGCCGGAAAGAGCGCGGAGCGGCTGCGGGCGGAGGCCCAGGCACGCTTGTCTCTGGCGGCGGATGAGATCGTTGGAAGGATCGTGAAGTAATGGCCATTGTCAAAATGAAAAAGCTCCGGGTGATGGCCATGGCCGCGGATCAGGAGCGACTGCTGCATCAGCTGCAGCACCTGGGCTGTGTGGAGATCAGCCAGCCCAGCGAGGAGCTGGAGGATACCAAATGGGCCTCCATGATCGAGCGGAAGGAATCCCAGCAGGTGCAGATCCGGGCCGAAATGTCCGAGGCCCAGAGCGCCCTGGCTGCCGTGAAGGAGTATTCCCCCAAGAAGAAGGAGGGCCTCTTTCCCCCGCGCCGCCAGGTGACGGAGGAGGAGCTGCTGCGGCAGGACACCCTCCGGGCGGGCCGCCGGGCGGCGGGCCGCATCCACACCTGGCTGGACACCCTGGCCCGGATGGACGCGGAGGAGAGCCGCCTGCTCTCCAAACAGAACGGCTTACTTCCCTGGAAGGCGCTGGAGATGCCCATGGAGCTGCAGGAGAGCGCTCACGTCATCTTCCGGCCCTGCGTTTTCCCCACGGCGGTGGATCTGGAGGGCCTGCGCACCCAGCTCTCCGCCGCAGAGCTTCCGGCAGAGCTCATTGAGATCAGCCAGGATCGCCAGCAGCGCTATGTGCTGCTGATCTGCCACAAGTCCGCCCAGGAGGACGCCACCAATCTCCTGCGGGAGGCCGGGTTCAGCGCCGTGGCCTTCCCAGAGCCCTCCGGCACCCCGGCCGAGGCCCTGAAGGCCATCGAGACGGAGCTGGACGACTGCCGCAAAAAGCGGGAGGAGACCAAGGCGGAGCTGGCCGCCTGCGGAGAGGACAAGGACACCCTCCAGCTGTACCTCGACCATCTCAGCGCCCGGGAGGCGCTGACCGCGGGGGACGAGAGCCTCCTCAACGATGGCACCGTGACGATCTTTGAGGGCTGGTGCCCGGCGGAGAACCTGCCGCAGGTGGAGACCCTGCTGCGGAATCTCGGCTGCGCCTGGGACGCCTCCGACCCCACGGAGGAGGAGATCCCCCAGGTTCCCGTGAAGCTGCGCAACAGCTTCTTCAGCCGCTGCATGAACGTGGTCACGGAGATGTACTCCCTGCCCGCCTACAACGGCGTGGATCCCAACCCCCTGATGGCTCCGTTCTTCATCCTCTTCTTTGGCGTGATGATGGCGGATATGGGCTACGGCATCCTGATGATCGCCGCGTCCCTCATCGTTCTCAAGAAGTCCAAGCCCCGGGAGGGCACCCGGAACTTCATGGAGCTGGTTTTCTGGTGCGGCATCAGCACCACCGTCATCGGCGCCATGACCGGCGGCTTCCTGGGTGACTTCATTCCCCAGATCGCCAAGATCATCAACCCCGAGAGCACGCTGGAGCTCCCGGCCCTCTTCACCCCGCTGAATGACACCGTGGCCATCATGCTGGGCTCCATCGCCCTGGGCTGCGTGCAGATCATCACGGGCATGACCATCAGCATCGTGCGGAAGATCCAGGCGGGCAACTTCCTGGACGCCCTCTTCGATGAGATCACCTGGTGGATCATCCTGGGCGGCGTGGCGCTGGCCATCTTCGGCATCGGTACGGTGAACGGCATCCCCGTGGTGCTGGCCATCGGCGGTCTGATGCTGGTCTTCGGCGGCACCCGGGAGGCCAAGGGCTTCGGCAAGGTGACGAAGCTGGTGGGCCTCGTCTACAACGGCGTCACCGGTTTCTTCAGCGACGCCCTCTCCTATGTGCGTCTTATGGCCCTGATGCTGTCCGGCAGCGTCATCGCCTCCGTTTTCAATACCCTGGGCGCGACCTTCGGGAACGTGGTGCTGTTCGTCATCGTGTCCCTCATCGGCAACGCTCTGAACCTGGCACTGAACCTGCTGGGCTGCTACGTCCACGACCTGCGTCTCCAGTGCCTGGAATTCTTTAACCGATTCTATCAGGAGGGCGGCAAACCCTACCGCCCGCTGACCATTCAAACCAAATACGTTGATATGATTAAGGAGGAACAGTAAAATGGCAGCTTTCTTTGAATTATTCGGTGGTACCGGTCTTGCGTTCCTGGGCGCCGCCCTGGCGGTGGGCCTTTGCTGCATCGGCTCCGCCAAGGGCACCGGCATGGTGGGCGAAGCGGCCACCGGCGTTATCAGCATGGCTCCCGAGAACTTCTCCAAGTGCCTGATCCTGCAGGTGCTGCCCGGCACCCAGGGCCTGTACGGCATGGTGGCCTGGTTCTTCGTGCTGCTGACCATGGGCGTTTTCGGCGGCGCCGGCATGCAGGAGCTGACCGTTTCCCAGGGTCTGACCATCTTCGTCTCCTGCCTGCCCATCGCTCTGGGCGGCTGGCTCTCCGCCATCTTCCAGGGCCGCGTGGCTGCCGCTTCCATCAACATCGTTGCCAAGCGCCCCGAGGAGGCCACCAAGGGCATCATCCTCTGCGGTATCGTTGAGTTCTACGCCATTCTGTCCCTGCTGGCCACCATCCTGCTGCTGATGAACGCCCTGTGATCGGCCACCACATCAGAAAGGTGGAACCGAAATGAAGGGAATCGAACGAATCACTGAGCGCATCGGCGCGGACGTCCAGGCCGAAATCGACGGCGTGCTGGGCAAGGCCCAGGCCAAGGCCGCCGAGATCCGCACGGGCTACGAGTCCCAGGCCGCCAAGCTCCGCGCGGAAGCGGAGGAGCGCAGCCGGAAGGCCGCGGCTGACCGGGAGGCCCGTCTCGTGGACGCGGCGGAGATGAACCGCCGCAAGCTGCTGCTCTCCGCCAAGCAGGAGATGGTGGGAAAGGCCTTTGACCTGGCGCTGGAGAAGCTCTGCGCCATGGATGACGCCCAGTATGCCGCCGTCACCGCCAAGATGCTGGCGGAGGCCGCCCCCGGCGGCTCCGGCGTGGTCTATTTCCCCGAGGGGAAGCAGGCCGTGGGCGCGGAAGCGGTGAAGCAGGCCAACGCCCTCCTGGGCGAGAAGGGGAAACTGACCCTCTCCCCGGAGGCCCGCCCCATCCAGGGCGGATTCCTTCTGGTGAACGGCAGCGTGGAGGTCAACGGCACCTTTGAGACGCTGGTGCGGTTCCAGAAGGGCACCATGGCTTCGGAGGTCGCCAAGATCCTGTTCCCGGAAGGGTAAGGAGGGACGAGCATGCCCAAAAAACCCAAGACCAAGAAGATCAAGGATACCGATTATCTGACCATTTCCGCCCGGATCCGGGGGATGGAGAACACCCTCATGAACCGGGACAAGATGGAGCAGCTCCTGGAGAC
>CAKTSC010000066.1 GCA_934597465.1 uncultured Dysosmobacter sp. | reverse complement strand
CGTAGACGGAGCTGGTGTAGCCCACCCGGCCGATGTCCGTGCCCTTGTGGTTGGTGGAGCCGATGCCGCCGGGGGAGGTCCGCCCGCCCACGGTAGAGGTGATGTACCGGCTGTCCACCGGCCAGATGTAGCCGCCGGGGTTGGTGTTGTAGTTCTTCCCCTGGGCCGCCATCTCCTCCTCCAGCTTCTTCTGCATCTCCTTGACCTGCTGCTCGATGCGCCGCTCGTCGGCCTTGATCTGGTCCACCGTGGCCTGGTACTCCGCCTGGTTGTCGTCGATCTCCTTCACCAGGGCGATAGCCTCGGCCCGCTGGTCCTCCAGCTCGCTCTTCTACTGCAGGAGCTCCGCCTTGGCGCTCTCCACCCCGGCCTTCTGCTCCTCCAGGTCTGCCTGCTTGGTCTTGATCTCCTCCTGCAGGGCCTGCAGCCGGTCGATGACCGCCTGGTCCGAGTCCATCAGCTCATTGATGGCGTCCAGCCGGGAGAGCATGTCCGTGAAACTCTCCGCCCGGAAGAGCACCGCCCAGTAGCTGATGTCGCCCCGCTCCTCCATGGCCCGGACCCGGGCGCAGAAGAGCTCGTACTGGGCCTCCTCCTGCCGCTCCGCCTCCGCCAGCTCGTCCTCGGTCTGGGCGATGAGGGCGGTATAGGTGTCGATCTGCCGCTGGACGTTGTTGATCTCCGCCTGGGTGTTGTCCACCTGCTCGTCCAGCAGCTCCTTCTGCTGAATGGCCTTGCTCTTATCGCTTTTCAGGGCGTTGATGCGCTCCTGCAGCTTCTTCCGCTGGGAGGCGAGGTCATTGGCGTCCTCCTTCAGCGCGTCGATGTCCGACTGCTTCACAGCCTCCACCGGCAGGGTCAGGGTCGGCGTCAGCACCGCCAGGGCCAGCAGAAATGCCAGCAGGGCGGCTGCGCGCCGGGTCTTTGTTCTTCTCATGCCGTCCTCCCTTTCTCAGGCCTGCAGGAACTTCCGGATGGCGGAGAGGCTGCCTCCCACGCCGATGAGGATACCGGCCCCGGCGAAGACCGCCGCCACCGGCTTCCAGAAGGTGGTGAAGTCCACCACGTGGATGAGCTTCAGGGTGTCGCTGTTGGCCACGCCCTTGGCCACCGCCGCGTAGAGGATCCACTGGAGCCCGAACGCGATGACCGCGCTCAGAAGCCCGATCATGAAGCCCTCATACACGAAGGGCCAGCGGATGAAGCCGTTGGTGGCGCCCACCATCCGCATGATGGCGATCTCCTCCCGCCGGTCGAAGGTGGTGAGCTTGATGGTGTTGGAGATGATGAAGACGGATACCAGGAAGAGCACCGCGATGAGGGTCAAACACACCACCGTCGCGATGTTCCGCACGGTGAGCAGGCCCCCCGCCACCTCCTCGTCCGCCCGGTAGCCGCCGATGCCCGGGATGGCGCCGACGGCCTCCACCGTGGCCTGGAGCTGGCTCAGATCCTCCACATGGACGGCGTAGCGATCCCGGAAGATCTCGGGATCCAGATCCTGAAACATCTGCTCGTCGGGATACTGGGCGGCAAAGTCCGCCGTGGCCTCCTCCCGGGTGATGAAGCGGACGGAGCGGACGTTGGGCACGGCCTCGATCCGGGACTTCAGCCCCTCTGCCTCCGCCCTCGTCAGACTCTCGTCCACGAAGGCCAGGAACTCGTTCTCGCTCTCCAGATCCTTCAGCTGGGCGTCGGCGTTGTAGGCCACCAGGGTAAAGGTGCCCATGATCACAAGGCACGCCACCGTCACGCCGATGGCGGCGAAGGACATGAAGCCGTGGCTGAACATATTCCGCAGCCCCTCCCGCAGGAAGTAGCTGAAACGATGATTACTCATGGATGCGCCCTCCCACATAGCCGCCGACCTGATCCCGGATGACGCGGCCCTTCTCCAGGGTCACCACCCGCTTGCCGAAGCGGTTCACCAGCTCCTTCTCATGGGTCACCACCACCACGGTGGTGCCCAGGGCGTTGATGCGCACCAGGAGATCCATCAGCTCCAGGGAGCGCTCGGGATCCAGGTTTCCGGTGGGCTCGTCCGCGATGATGGTGTCCGGGTTATTCACCAGGGCCCGGGCGATGGCCACCCGCTGCTGCTCGCCGCCGGAAAGCTCCGTGGGGTAGTAGTCCGCCTTCTTCTTCAGGCCCACAAGATCCAGCACATAGGGGATCCGCTGGCGGATCTCCTTGTTGGGGGCCCCCACCGCCCGCATCACGAAGTCCAGGTTATCGTAGACGGTCTTCTTCGGGATCAGCCGGAAATCCTGAAAGATGATGCCAAGCGTCCGCCGCATCAGCGGCAGGATGCGGGGCGTGATGCTGCTGACGGCGAAGCCGTTCACCATGATCCGCCCGGAGGACGGCACCACTTCCCCGGTGAGCAGCTTGATGAGGGTGGACTTCCCGCTGCCGGAGGGCCCCACCAGAAACACGAACTCCCCATCCTGGATGTCCAGTGAGATGCCCCGGATGGCCTCCGTGCCGTTTTCATACTCCATTTCCACGTCCTTGAGACGGATCATAGTCCCTTCCGCTCCTTTAAAAACCGGCCCCGCCCCGGGAAACCCGGCAGCGGAGTCGACATAATTCAAATGATATCCCCATTATAAACGGACTTTTCCCCCAATGCAAGGAAAGTTCACAATTATTCACAAGATTCTTTCCCATTTCCAGCTTTTTCCGTCCGAAACGCCCCGTCCCATCCCTAAGACGCCGGCTTTCCCGAAAAAGTTCCCGCCCCGCCGCAGCCTCTCCCCCACCGCCGGCAAAAAAACGCCAAACGCGAAGCCGGGCGGGACGCAGAGGCGTCCCGCCCGGCTTCGCCATATTCCCTCAGAGCCCCTCCGGCAGCCTCCGCCGCTGCCGCTGGGCCCAGAGCTCCCCGCCCAGCCACAGGGCCGGATAGAGAAAGAGGGCCGTCACCAGGATCAGGCAGAAGTCCCGTTCCAGGCTGTAAGTCACAGTGTGGAAGCCCATCACCAGCAGCTCCCCCAGAAGGTACGCCGCCGGGATCCGCGCCGCCGCCCGCAGCCAGGGGCCGCTCCTCCTCCGCCGCAGGGCGAAGGCGGCGATCCCCAGCACCGCCAGGGCCGCCAGAGCCAGGACGGCATAGCTCCCCAGCGCCAGCCGGGGCAGGGTGATGATGCCGCCACCCGGCGCCTGATCCCTCCCCCAGAGGAGGATGTCGTCCGAGCCATTGTTGGGGCTGAAATAGACGGCGCTTCCCAGGGGAGCGGGCATCTCCGAGAGCGTATTCCCAAAGAGCCGGTCCCACTCCGTCCACCAGACGCTGAGGAACACGGCGCTCCCGCCGCCCTCCGCCTTCTGGTAGGAGACCTCCGCCCCGGTGGCACCATCCGCAAAGCGCAGGACTTTCTCCCCGCCCTCCGTGACGACGCCGATGACCCCCTTGGGATCCGAAAAGTAGTGCCGCTCCGTCAGCCGGGCGAAAAGGCCCGTGGCCAGGGCTAAAGCCAGGCAGACCGCAAGGAGCGCCGTCCGCCGGCGCTGCTGCCGCAGCTTCCGCCGGAGGCTCTCCAGCCGGGGCGCTTCCCGCCCGGCCTGCTCCCCCTCCGCCTGCCGCGCCTGCTCCGCCCGGCAGTCCGGGCAGGTCTTCCGGTGCTCCGCCAGGAATTCCACACTGTCGGGGCTCAGCAGCCCCTCCCGCTCCAGAGGCAGCAGATCCCGGGCAATGCCGCAGACCCTCTCCGGCCCCAGCGCTTCCCGCTCCGCCCGGCAGTCCGGGCAGGTCTTCAGATGCTCCTCCACCAGCTCCACGCTGCCACGGTGCAGCAGCCCCTCCTGATACAGGGGCAGCAGATCCCGCACGATGCCGCATTCCTTCATGACGATTCCTCCCATTCCTTCCGCAGTTTTCCCCGGGCCCGGTGATAGGTGACGCAGGCCCAGTTCTCGCTCTTTCCAAAGAGCTCGCCGATCTCCCGGAAGCCAAGGCCCCCGTAGTGCCGCCAGAGGAAGACCTCCCGGTAGGGCTCCTCCAGTTCGTGGAGCAGCTGCCGCAGCCGCCGCCCCTCCTCCTGCCGGAGGACTTCCTCCTCCGGCGAGGGGGCGGGACGCTCCGCCTCCTCCGGCTCCTCCGCCGGGAGGTTATCCGGATCCCGGCGATAGCTGAAGTAGGTGTTCCGGGCAATGCGGCAGAGCCAGACCCGCACGTCGCAGTCCCCCCGGAACCGGGGCAGGGCCTGCATGGCCCGGAGGAAGGTCTCGCTGGTAATGTCCTCCGCCGCGGCCCGGCTCCCGCTGAGCCGCAGGAGATAGCGGTACACATCGCCGAAATAGGTCTCGTAGACCTCCTCAAAGTCCATCGCCCTCTCACCTCCTTCTGTCTAAGAGACGCCTGGGAAACGGAAATCTTACGGGATGGGGAAAAATTTTTTCAGAGCCCGCCATTCAACCCCCATAAATGCCGCGGGGTAAAAAAAGGCGCGCCGCAAAGCGGCGCGCCTTCACGCGTTCTCAGGACTCGATGCCCCGGGAGTTCAGGTACTTCTTGACCATCAGCGCCACCTTGAAGGTGATGGCGTCGTCAAACTCCCGCAGATCCAGGCCGGTAATCTTCTTGATCTTCTCCAGCCGGTAGACCAGGGTATTGCGGTGGACGAAGAGCTTTCTCGCGGTCTCGGAGACGTTGAGGTTGTTCTCAAAGAACTTGTGGATGGTGAAAAGGGTCTCCTTATCCAGGGCGTCGATGGGGTTCTTCTTGAAGACCTCCTGGAGGAACATCTCGCAGAGGGTGGTGGGGAGCTGATAGATCAGGCGGCCGATGCCGAGATTCTCATAGTTGATGACGTACTTCTCGGTGTCGAAGACCTTGCCCACCTCAATGGCGATCTGGGCCTCCTTATAGCTCTTGGCCAGATCCCGCAGGTGCATGGCCAGGGTGCCGATGCCCACCACCACGGTGCTCTCGCTGCCCTCCCGCAGGGCTTCCTCAATGGAGGCGGCGATGCGGTTGAGCTCCTTCACGCCGGTGCTCTCCGGCATCTGGCGGATGAGGACCACGTCCCCGTCCCCCACGCTGATGACAAAGTCGTTCTGCCGGTCCGGGAAAAGGGTCTGGATCACGTCCGTGGGGACGGACTCCGTCTTGCGGAGGGAGCGCACCACGAAGACGCCGCGACATACATCCGCCGGGACCCGAAGCTCCTTGGCCCGCATGTAGATGTCGCCCAGCATGATATTGTCCGAGATCACGTCCTTCACGAAGGAGCCGCGGTCATGCTTCTCCTCGTAATAGGCCTTGGCGGCGTTCAGCGCCACGGAGGCCATGGAGCAGACCGTCCGGCTGATCTCATTGTCCCCCAGAGCGAAGGCCGCGTAATCGAACTGGGTGCCCCAGCCGGTGAGCGCCTTGAAGGTCTTCCCCTCCAGGCAGAGCAGCGCGCCGGCGGCATTGTTGATGGGGTTCACGTACTCCGCCCAGCGCTGGCCGATGAGAGTCAGTTCACTGCAGGCCACCACCACGCCCTCGCCGTCCATCACGCCGATGGTGCGGTCGGTGTTCTCCTTCATCTGCAGGACGACGCCTTGAAAAATTCTCCCAGACATAGACTGTCTCCTTCCACGAAATCGCAGGGGATTCTTTGTGCAATTTGTCTATGCTGCCATTATATCGGGCTTCTCGCGGAATTGCAAGAGATTTTTTCTTTTTTCCACAAAAAACGAACAACTTTTTTGGTGAACATTTGAATTTTCAGGGTCTATTCCCTGCCGCCTCCCAGAATTTCCAGCTCCTCCGCCGTGAGAAAGCGGTACTCCCCGGGTGCCAATGCGGGGTCAAGGGGCAAATTGCCCATGCGCACCCGGCGCAGATAGGTCACGGGATTCCCCCGGGCGGCCAGCATCCGCTTCACCTGATGGAACTTCCCCTCCCGCAGCGTCACCAGGGCCTCGCTGCCCTCCCCGGCGGATAGGATCTCCAGCTCCGCCGGGAGGCAGCGGAGGCCGTCCCCCAGAGTCATCCCCTCCCGGAAGGCGGCGCAGTCCGCCTCCGTCAGGCGGCCCGCCGTCCGGGCATAGTAGACCTTGTCCACATGGCGGCGGGGAGAGAGGAGGTCATGGGCGGTCTTGCCGTCGTCCGTCAGCAGCAGAAGGCCCTCAGTGTCCTTATCCAGCCGCCCTACTGGGAAGAGCCCCAGGCGGCGGAGCTCCGGCGGCAGGAGATCGATGACGGTCTCCCCCTTCCCGTCCTCCGTGGCGGAGAGGACGCCGCCGGGCTTGTGCATCATGAGCCAGGTGAACCTCCGGTAGCCGATGTCCTGCCCATCCACGGTGATGGGAACGGCTGCGGGGTCATACTTCTCCTCCACACCAGCGGCGGGGCTTCCGTCCACCAGCACTCTTCCCTGCTTCACCAGGAGCTTTGCCTCCCGGCGGCTCCACTTTCCCGTGGAGGCCAGGATCCTGTCCAGCCGCTGCTTCTCCATCTCACGCGCTCCCTCCCGCCGCGCCCGGCAGGGCTCGGCGTTTTCTTTCCCTCCTACCCTATCATAAAAGCCCCGGAAAGGGAATAGGAATCAGCGGGAGGGATGCAGAATGTTTGTTTTGACCACGCGCCTTCGGAAGAAACGGGCCATCCTGGTGGGAGTGCTGGTGATCCTGCTGCTGGCCGGGGGCCTTCTCTGGCGGGGCCTGTCCCGGGGGGCGGAAGCGCCGGAGGAAACGCTGCTGCGGGATAACGCCGCCCGGGCGGCCTACCTCCGGGAGCTGGGCTGGGAGGTAGACGAGGAGCCCATCGAGACCATGGACTTGCAGCTGCCCCAGGAGCTCACCGGCAGCTACGCCGCCTACAATGAGCTCCAGCTGGCCCAGGGCTTTGACCTGCGGGAGTGCTGCGGCCAGACCGTCACCCGCTACACCTATCAGGTGCGGAACTATCCCGACCGGCCGGAGGACGTGCAGCTGAACCTCTACCTCCTGGCGGATCGTCCGGTAGCGGGGGATGTCATCGCCGGGGGCGAGGGCGGCTTCCAGGCCACGCTCCGGTATCCGGGCACGTGAGGGGTGCAGGTCTTCCTGGTTCGGACGCCCCTGCGGAAGGCCCCACTTCCCGCAGAGCAAAAAAAGACCTGCTGCCGAAGCAGCAGGTCTTTTTCAAGGCGTAGAGAAGATTACTCAGCGATGTCGATGACAACGCCGGAACCGACGGTACGGCCACCCTCACGGATAGCGAAACGCAGGCCCTTCTCGATGGCGATGGGGGTGATCAGCTCAACGTTCATGTCGACGTTATCGCCGGGCATGCACATCTCGGTGCCCTCGGGCAGAG
>CAKTSC010000065.1 GCA_934597465.1 uncultured Dysosmobacter sp. | reverse complement strand
TCGGTGACGAACTGGGCGGGGTCGTCGGTCTCGTGGGGGCTCACGTGGTAGATGTCGAACATGGGGCCGTCGTAGGCGTAGCCGTTGGCCTCGATCCAGGCGGTGAGGGCGGCGGTGACATCGTTCATCTGCTCGTAGCCGCCCTGGAAGGTGCAGCCCGCGTAGGTGACGGCGGGGAGGGTGCGGAACTTCACGTGCTCCGTGTCGGCGTAGCGGCCCTTGACGGTCTTCTGGGCCTCCACGGTGACGTCGCGCTCCTTGAACTCCCCGTCCAGGAAGGCAACGCAGCAGTAGCAGGGATCGCTAGGGATCAGGGGCAGGTGGTCGGTCTCCTGGCAGAGGACGTGCCAGACCTGGCGCTCCTCCTCATAGCAGGGGATGGTCATGCGGCAGGTGGCGGCGTAGCGCTCCGGCAGGGTGCGGATGGTGACGTTGTAGTTCATGCTCTCTTCCTTTCTCAGGCGTCTCCGGGCGCTGTCCAGGAGCCGGAGCTGATGGCAGAGCGCGTCGCGCTGGGCTTCCAGCTCCCGCTGGCGGCGGGCGAGGCGCTCGTCCAGGACTTCGGGGTCGCCGTAGACCGGCAGCAGGGCCCGGACTTCCGCCAGGGGGAAGCCCATGTCCCGCAGGGCCGTGATGCGGCAGACCACGGGCAGCTGGGCTTCGCTGTAATAACGGTAGTCGGTGAAGCGGCCGGTCTCGGCGGGCTTCAGCAGTCCGATGGCGTCGTAGTAGCGCAGCATCCGGACGCTGACCCGGGACGGCTTGGAGAACTCTCCGATCTTCAGCATGGGGGTACCTCCCGTTCGTTTTCTGAGCTCAGGAAGAGGGTAAGCCCTGACAGGGTGTGAGAGTCAAGGGCTTTTTCGATTTTTTCCAAGAAAGGGAACGCCGGGGGAGCAGGGCTCCCCCGGCGGCGTTTCAAAGGTAGCGGTCTAACATCTGGCAGAAGCTGTCCCAGCGCTCCCGGGACTCGGCCTGGCTTTCCCGCATTCTGCGGGCCAGCTCCCCGCCGGTGGTGAGGAACTTTTCCTTCGTCTCGGCCTGATTCTCCCGCAGCCTGCGGGCCAGCTCTTCGCTGCCGGCGGTGAACTTCTCCCGGGTCTCCTCGTAGCCCTCCCGGACTTTCTGGGCCATCTCGCTGCCGCCGCAGCGGAGCTCCTGACGGAGGTCTTCGCCGAAGGCGCTGATCTGGCCGGAGAGGGCCATCAGCTCCCCCACGGAGCGGAACATCTCGTCCGGAAGGGTGGGACGGCGGCGCGGGCCGGAGCGGTAACGCTCCATCACGGTCTCGTAGCGGGCGGCGGCGTGATCCACGGCGTCCGCCCAGGAGAGGTAGAGCGTCTCTTCGGCGGCGCGGCCCACGGAGCGGAGCTTTTCGGGTTTTTGCAGAAGCTCCGTCAGGCAGGCGGCCATGGAGGGGGCGTTTTCCTCAATGAGGAAGCCGGTGACGCCGTCCGCCACATCCTCGGCGGCGCAGCTGCCCCGGATCAGCACGGCGGGGAGGCCGCAGGCGGCGGCTTCCCGGACGACGAGGCCGTTGGTATCGAAGGTGGAGGGGAAGAGGAAGAGATCCGCCCGGCAGTACCAGGCCCGGAGGGCCTGGCGATCCCGGACGCTGCCAGGGAAGAGGCAGCGGTCGCTGAGGCCCAGGGATTCCGTGTACTTCCGGATGTCGGCTTCGTCCACGCCGCCGCCCAGGAAGACCATCCGGAAGGGCTGGCCCTGATCCCGGAGGGCGGCCAGGGCGTCCAGAATGATGCGGATGCCCTTGTACCACATGAGGCGGCCCACGAAGAGGAAGCAGGGCACGTCCGCCGGGTGGTCGAAGCTGCCGGTAACGGCCTGGATCACCTCCGGCGTCAGGCGGCCCCGGGGAAGGTCGACGCCGTTGGGCATCACCAGGTAGTCCCCCTGGTAGCCCAGGGAGCGGAGGTTTTCCCCGGCGCCGCGGCTCACCGTCCAGACCTCGTCGCAGGCGCTGATGTTCTGCACCAGGGCGCGGATGGCGCTCTCCTGCAGGAGCTTGCCATGGACGGCCTTGGCGATGTCGATGTCGAACTTCGTGTGGTAGGTGAGGACGATGGGAGCGTCTACCACGTCCCGGAGCTCCCGGGCCAGGAAGGTGGAGACGATGGGGCAATGGGTGTGGAGGACGCCGACGCCCTCCTTCTGGAGCCGGGCGGCCAGCTCTGGGGAGAAGGGGCGGCCGGAGACGTAGCCCAGCTTCCTCCGGGTGTCGAAGCTGGGGTAGCGCAGCACCGGGAAGGGGAAGGCACTGTCATCCGCCCCGGGGACGGCGGGGGTGGCCACGGTGACGGCATCGCCCCGCTCCGTCAGGCACTGGGCGTAGTTCACCACGGCGTTGGCCACGCCGTCGATCAGCGGGGGGAAGGAATCGTTCAGAAGGCAGATGCCGGTTTTCTCGCTCATAGGGGCTCCTTTCGGGGGTCAGTCGGCGTTGAGGGTGAAGGTCAAGGAGACGGGGTTGTGGTCGGAGTGGGCAAAGCCGGTGTCGATGACCCGGGCCTCCTCCACTGTCACGTTGCCGGAGACCAGGAAGCCGTCCACCGTCAGGACATACTGGCCCTCATGGTAGGGGGCGTCGGCGTTGCGGCAGCTAGGGACTGGATCCGCCTCGTCCAGCGGGGCGGCCAGGGTGATGCCGGTGCTGTCCAGGATGCCCTCCGGCAGGGGCTGGGCCCAGGTGTAGTCCCGGTCGGCCTCGCCGAACCACTGGGCGGAGTCCCCCAGGAGATCCTTGTTGAAGTCGCCCCCAGCCACGCAGTAGTTGCCCGCCTCGTACTCCGCCTGCATGTCGGCCAACAGCAGCTTCAGCTGCTCCACGGAGATGCTGCCGTCGGCGCTGTAAGCCGAGAGGTGGAGGGTGTAGAGCGCCAGCTCCCGGCCACCCTCCACCGGCAGGCGGCAGACACTGTAACAGCGGTCGAGATCCAGGAGCTTCCGGAAGCCGCCCTCGATGGGCAGGCTCCGCCGCAGAGCGGAGGTGATGGCATAGCGGGAGAAGGTCAGCATCCCGGCCTTCGAGGCCCCGTGGGGCTGGGTGAAGGGGTAGAGGAGGAAGGGGGAGTCGTAGTTCTGGGCGTAGACGCAGGCGCGATCCGCCAGGGCGGAGCGGAGGACGGCGCTCTCATCAAAGTGGTAGCTGCGGGTGGCGTCCACGTCCACCTCCTCCAGGAGATAGAAGTCGGCGTCCTCGGACTGGAGCAGGGCGGCGATCTCATTGAGGTTCTCCCGCAGCCGTTCCTCCGACCAGGCCCAGGACTCGGTGCCGCCGTCCATGAAGAAGCTGTAATCGTCCTCATAGGCGCCGAAGCCGATGTTGTAGCTGAGGGCCCGGTAGCTCTCGCCGGGACGGAGGATCCCGGCGGCGGAGCCCTCCGCCGTGAGGGGCTGGTTGTCCGGGATGCGGTGGTAGGCCAGGAAGACGTAGGCCAGGTAGGCGGCGGCCAGCACCAGCACCGCCAGCAGCAGGATGCCCAGGATCTTCAGGGCTTTGCGCATGGTGTCGTTCCCCTTTCATTGCTTGGAAGTGCCCGGCGGAGCCGTACAGAGCCAGAGTCTGCTGCGTGTCCGGAGGCCGGGAGAGAGTGACGCTATTATACCACCATCCCGCTGCCCTTGCCAAGGGGAGAAAACGCGGACGCCGGGGAACGGAAAACGGCGTGACCCGGGAGGTCACGCCGTGGGGATCTGATGGATGGGCTTGCTGGGGGGCGGGGGCGGAAGTGCGGCGCGGGGTGGGAGAAATGACATGACCCTTGGAGGTGCCTGCCGGCAATCCCTCAGTCACGGCCTATGGCCGTGACAGCTCTCTTTACACAAGGGAGCCTTTGGCCTGCGGGGGACGGGGGACGAGGGACGAGGAACGAGGGATGGGGCGTCGGGGACGCCGCCCCCGACGGAGAGGACGGGGGATGCGGATTGCCACGTCGGCCTGCGGCCTCCTCGCAATGACAGGGGTTTCCCATGTTTGTCATTCCGAGGAGCGAAGCGACGTGGGAATCCGTTTCTTTCCTAGTAGGGTTCGGTTCCCCACACGGTGGGGGAGGCGCTGGGGCTGTCCAGTTCGGGCCGCGAGGGACGGGCGGCGCTGAGCGAAGCGGGGAGCGCGGAAAGAGGAGCTGGTCAATTCGGGTTTTGCCCGATGAATGAGGAGCGCAGCACGGCGTAGAAGAGCGCGGAGGTTTGATAGGCACTTTGCCCGTGGTTACGTAGGGGGTGCGTCGATTGAGCAGAACAGTTACAACCCGCGTCCCGCCGGGTGGGAGGGCGCTCCGCGCCTGACCGCCCGGCGACCAAGCGTTTTTTCTTTTGACGGCTCCACCCCCATTTTCTTTTTGCCGCCGCAAAAGAAAATGGGGGTGGATTGCTGCCGGGCATCCCCGGCACCTCCGGTTGGTCAACCGGTCATCGCCGAGAGCGCTCCCTCAGTCAGGGAGAAGCTCCCTCCTCCGCTCCCGCAGGAGCTGGGGGCCGTAGAGGGCCAGGAAGAGGGGGATCATCAGGATGGGGTAGCCCCAGAGGTGGTTCCCCAGGAGGGTCTGGAAGATGAGGAGGGGGTTTCCTTCGGTGGCCTTGCTGAGAAACATGAAGTTGGTGTCAAAGGCCGCGTTGGCCGCCGTGGCCACGGCGGCGAAGCCCGCCAGCAGCAGAAAGCAGCGGGGGAAGTACCGCCAGTCCCGCCGGAGCTCCCCGGTGGAGAGCAGCAGGATGGGGTAGCAGAGCAGGAGGCCGTGAACGGTGAAGGAGTGGATCACCATGAAGTTGGCCCCCGGCAGGGAAGACCAGGTGACGGGGAAGAGGAGGGCCGCAGCGGCCGGGACGATGCAGAAGGCGTAGAGGAAGTTCTCCAGCAGCTTGGAGGGCTTCCGGGCGTGGAGGGCCACCAGGAAGATGTTGATGCTGCAAAGGTGCAGGGGCAGGTAGCTGGGCTCAAAGTTGCCGCCGATCAGAAGGCAGGTGTCCTTGAAAAGCTCGTCCGCCACGGTGAGAAGGGCGAGACAGCACCGGATGCGCTGCCGCCGGGCCTCATCGCTCCGCCGGTAAAGGCGGCAGAGGGCGAGGATGGCCAGGGCGATGCCCCCCAGCCAGCAGAGGTGGAAGGGGCGGAAGTAGGAGAAGCCCATCCCGGCGGGGATGGTGTCGACGGTATCCAGAAAGTGCTGCATGGCGCTGCCTCCGGTGATGTATGAATGATGGGAGAGGAAGATCTTCCGCTACCAGCATAACACAGCCGCCGGGAAAAGCAATGAAAGAATTTTTTAAGGGAGGCGGCAATACGGGAAGGGAGGGCCGCTGGAGGCTCTCCCTTCCCGTGCGATACTCTATATTACAATACGGTCACTTCACGGCGGCGTCGGCGAAGGTATTATCCACGATGACGGAGTAGTCCACCCACTGATCCCGCGTCAGCTCCCCGGCACCCTCCATCACGGTCTCCAGCCGTTCCAGGGCCGCCTGCTCCATCCGGGGCACGGCGTTCCAGGCGTCGATGTCCAGGTGCCGCTGGGTGACGGCGGTGAGAACGGAGAGGTCACTGTCCGGGAACTGGGGGGCGATGGCGGCGGCGATCTCCTCCGCCGTGTGCTCCTGCACCCAGGCTTGGCCCCGGGCGATGGCCCGGGTGAAGCGCTGGATGGCGTCGGCGTTGTCCCGGAGATCGCTGGCGGCGGCGAAGTAGGCGGTGTAGGGGATCTCGCCGCTCTCCTGGCCGATGGAGCAGAGAACGTAGCCCTTGCCGGCCTGCTCCACCTCGGTGGCGGTGGGCTCGAAGAGGGTGGTATAGTCCCCGGTGCCGCCGGTGAAGGCCCCGGCCATCATATTGAACTGCACCGTGGTGTCCACGGTGACATCCACGCCGGGCTCCAGGCCGTTTTGCCGCAGGACGTATTCCAGGGTCATCTCCGGCACGCCGCCCTTGCGGCCGCCCAGGACGGTGCGGCCCCGGAGATCCTCCCAGGAGAAGTCCCCGCCGTCCCGGCCCACCAGGAAGGAGCCGTCCCGCTTGGTGAGCTGGGCGAAGATGACAGGCGCGTCCTCCTTCTCCTGGTTATGGACGTAGATGCAGGCCTCCGGGCCCGCAAGGCCGATGTCTGCCTGGCCCGTCAGCACGGCGGTCATCACCTTGTCGGCTCCGCCGCCGTTGGAAAGCTCGATGGCGAGGCCCTCCTCCTCAAAAAAGCCCTGGCTCAGGGCGACATACTGGGGGGCGTAGAAGACGGAATGGGTCACTTCGCACAGGCGCAGGGTCTTGGTCTCCTGCTCTGCCGGGGCGCCGCAGCCGCAGGCGGCGGCTGCCAGGATCCCCAGGGCGGCGAGAATTGCGGCGGTTCTTCTCATAGCATCACTCCTAAACGGTTTCCCAAATATTTTTCCAACCGCAGCACGCCCTGGTACATGGCCACGGCGGCGACGGACAGGATCAGAATACTGGCCATCACCAGATCCATATTGAAGACCTGGGAGCCATAGACGATGAGGTAGCCCAGCCCCGCCTTGGATACCAAAAACTCCCCCATGATGGCGCCCACCCAGCTGAGGCCCACATTGACCTTCAGCGTGTTGAAGAGGGCGGCGTAGTTGGCGGGGAAGACCAGGTAGCGGAGGATCTGGCGGCGGCTGGCCCCGAAGGTGCGCAGCAGCCGGATCTTCTCCGGATCCGTGGAGAGGAAGGCCGAGTGCATATTGAGGATGGTGACGATGATGGAGATGGCCACGGTCATGGCGATGATGGACGCCGTGCCAGCCCCGATCCAGACGATGAAGATGGGGCCAAGGGCGGTCTTCGGCAGGGCGTTCAGCACCACAAGGTAGGGCTCCAGGATCCGGGAGGCCCACTCGCTCCACCAAAGGCCGATGGCAATGACCGTTCCGGCCACGGTGCCCAGGGTGAAGCCCAGCACCGTCTCCAGGCAGGAAGTCCCGATGTGCCGCCAGAGATCCCCGGAGCGGAAGATGCTTTCCAGCGTCTCCGCCACCCGGGAGGGGCAGCTCACCACGAAGGCGTCGATGGCGCCGCGGCGCGCCGCCAGCTCCCAAAGGAGCAGCAGCAATACCAGCAGCCCCGCCTGCAGAACGCGGATCAGGCAGCGCTTGCGCCGCCGCTGCCGCAGGTAGGCAAGGCGCTGGGGCGAGGGCTCATTCATCCAGCTCCAGCTCCTTCCAGATGAGATTGAAGAAGGTACGGAACGCCTCACTGTCCCGGCGTTCCATGGGGCCAAGCCCCTGAAGGGGCGCGAGATTGTGGATGGCGCGGATCTCCGCCGGACGGCGGCTCAGCACCACCACCCGGTCGGA
>CAKTSC010000064.1 GCA_934597465.1 uncultured Dysosmobacter sp. | reverse complement strand
CCAGCACGGCGCCGTAGAAGCCGGGGCCGTCGTTGCTCCACACGGCGCTGATCCGCCGCTGGATGGCAAGGGGCACGAAGATGCCGCCGTAGACCGCCAGGTTTCCGCCCTTGGAGTGGCCGCCCAGCATCAGCTTGCGCCGGGGGTACTGGCCTGCCATGGCCTTCACGTACTCCACCGCCTTCTTCTGGGCGGGCACCTCCGGCTGGCAGCCCAGGAGGAAGTCCTCCTTCCACCCGGCGATGCTGTCGTCCGTGCCCCGGAAGGAGAGGTAGATGCTGCCGTCCCCCAGCTCGACGGTAAGGGCGGCGAACTGCTCCGCCTTCCGCACGTCCAGATGGTCGCAGAAGCCGCTGAGCTTCATGTCCCGGAAGCGGGGGGCCGCCGCCATCTGCTCCAGCAGCACCGGGATCTCATCGGGCACCAGAACGCCCATGCCGATCTTGCCGTCCCCCCGCCCGTGGCTGCGGAAGAAGGCCTCCGCCGCTTCCCGGAGGGGGACGCCCTCCCCTTCCCCGGGGGGCGGCACGATCCCCGTGAAGTTCACGAAGGAGAGCTCCGCCAGGATCAGGTTATCCACCTCGTTGAAGGGGGACTGGGACAGGGTCAGGTCGCCCCGCCAGCTGAGGTAATCCAGGATGTTGGCCATCGGTCTGCTCCTTTCCCGCCGGAGGCGGAAGAAATTTCGTTGGTCTGCGGCGGACGGGCCGTTCATAGGCTGTACCATCCGCCGGGGAGGGCCCCGGCCATCCTACGACCGAGGTGTAAGCTGCATGAATGAGATCCACCGCAATCAGGCGGAGCTGGAGGGCGTGGTGCAAGACCTCCCCGCCTACTCCCATGAAAACCACGGCAAGCCCTTCTACCGCTGCCTGCTGGAGATCCCCCGGCTCTCCGGCCAGGCGGACATCCTGCCCCTGCTGCTGCCAGAGACGCTGCGGGAGGCCGCCGTCCCCGGGGAGCGGCTGCGCGTCCGGGGGCAACTCCGCTCCTACAACAACCGCAGCGGCCAGGGAAGCCGCCTGGTGCTCAGCACCTACGTCCTCTCCGCCGAGGAGCCCGCCGGGGAGAGCTGCAACCGCATCACCCTGGGGGGCGTGCTCTGCAAGGCCCCCATCTACCGCCGGACGCCCCTGGGCCGGAGCATCTGTGATCTGATGCTGGCGGTGTCCCGCCGCTACGGGCGGGCGGACTACCTGCCCCTCATCGCCTGGGGACAGCTGGCCTTCCAGCTGAGCCGCCGGAGCGTGGGGGATGTTCTCGCTCTGGAGGGGCGCATCCAGAGCCGGGGCTACCGGAAGCGCACGGAGGAGGGCACCGAGGAGCGCACGGCCTACGAGGTCTCCCTGACGGCGCTGGCGGAGGGAGATCCGGAGTGGGAGGGCTGAGCCCCCGGCCGGGCCGCCGGAAGGCGTGCCGCCCCCTCTCCGGCAAGGGGAATATTCAGTCCGCGGGTTCCTTTTCCATGTGCTTCCTGCCATAAACCGCGGCCGCAAGGCACCAAAGCACGATGGCGCTGTTGGTGCTGCTCTGGCTCATGACGGACATCCATGTGGCCGCCGGCACCTGCATGGCCTGCGCGATGTCCGGGATCCCGGCCAGCTGGAGGTTCCAGGTGACCGGATGGAAGGCGAGCATCCACCGGGGATAGCGGGTCTTTCCGGGCAGCAGCAGCACGAAATGGATCCCGATCATCAGCACCATCGGAAGATACATGGGGAGGATGGCAAGGAGCATATCGTCCTGATAGGCGGTGACCGCTGCGAGCGCGGCCTCCGCTCCGATCCGCGGGCCCAGATAGGTGGTGAACCATGCCAGGGTCGCCGACCAGAGATGGATCGCCAGGGCCGCCGCCACGGTGAAGATGCCACACAGGTACTGGACGGTTTTCGTTTTCCGGTACTTCGCGGCGATATCCGCGTTCAGGGCTTTCACCAGGAAGTAGTAGAGAAAGCTGCCGGCGGCGCCCAGCCCGACGATGAGCACGGGTCTCCACAGGCCGTAGGCACCGGAGAGGTAGTAGGCCCTGTGGAACATTCCCGTGTCCGTTCCCTGCAGGGGGATGCAGCCCAGCAGCCAATCCCCGGCGGCCATCAGGATCCCGCCGGCGGCGCCCAGTACGCACCAGCGGACAAACCCTTTGCTCTCTTCCGTCCTCATTCCGTTTCCTCCTGCTTTCATTATGGGAAACCCCCGGACATCGCGGCGGACGGCAGCGGGACTGCGGGCCGCCTTCGCCGGAGGGGCAGTTTCCAGGGAGCGTCCCTGCTCCGCTGGAAGGGATCCGATGGGCACATCCGCCCTTTTGCAAGCGCTCCGGAGGGGCCTGGGAACGCCCGGGGGCAGGAGCCCCTGGAAAACCGCGGCTTCCCCGATCAAGGTCAGATCCTCTCCCTATTATAACCGCCCCGTGGGAAACCCGCAAGCCCAAGAATCCGCCGCTCCCCCGGCCCCCGCGGGGCGCAGCGCAGGCCGTCCGGCAGCGGGAGGATCCGGGCGGCGGCCCGCTCCCCTGCCCTTCCGGAAGCCATGATACCACGGTTCTCGGGCAAGGGGAAGCCACCGCCCGTGGATTCGGTGGAGGAAGCCTTCCACCGGCAGTTGAACTCCGGGGCATTCCCTGCGGGCACGGGCCCCCGGGCACCCCATGCCCCCAAAAAACGCAAGCATCCCCTCCGGAGCGTCCGGAGGGGATGTTTCTCAGTATCGGCGGACAACGGCCGCCACCTTGCCCAGGATCTGGGCGTAGGTGCCGTCGATGGGGGAGTAGTCGTCATTCTCCGGCAGGAGCCAGATGTGGCCGCCCTTCCGGGAGAGGCGCTTGACGGTAGCCTCGTCCTCGATCATGGCCACCACGATCTCCCCCTGGTTGGCGGTGGGCTGGCTCCGCACCACCACCAGATCCCCGTTCAGGATCCCGGCATTGATCATGGAGTCCCCCCGCACCCGCAGGGCGAAATACTCCCCGCCCCGGCCGCCGGTGTCGAAGGTCAGGTAATCCTCGATGCACTCCTGGGCCAGGATGGGGCTTCCGGCGGCCACATTGCCCACGATGGGGATGCGGTCGGGCTCCTCCCGCTCCGCCGCCGGGGCCGGAGCCGGGGCGGCGGGCTGCTTCAGAGAGATGGCCCGGCCCTTGCCCGCGCCGATCTCAATGTAGCCCAGCTCCGCCAGGTTCTTCAGGTGGAAGTGCACCGTGGAGGGGGAGCGCAGGCCCACGGCCTCGCCGATCTCCCGCACGGAGGGGGGGTAGCCCTGCTCCCGGATGCTGGAGACCAGGAAATCATAGATCCTCTGCTGCATTTTGGACAGGCTGTGCATCGCGCTCCGCTCCTTCCGGCGCCGCTGGGCTGCGCCTTTTTTCCTAGGATAGCACAGTTTTGCCGGGAATGCAAACATTTGTTCTAAGTTTTTTCACTTTTTTCCGAAAGTCCCCGCTCCCCCGGGATTTCCGAAAAAATCTCCGTTTTTCCCTTGCAATACGGCCGAAGCTATGGTAAAATCAAAATCTGTGAAATGGTATTTTGCGCGCGTTTTGCGCTGAAAACATGATTTGGAGGGTTTTCCTTATGTCTGGTCTTACGCTTGCTATCACCATCGTTCAGCTCCTTTGCGGTCTTCTGCTGACCGTGGTCGTCCTCTTCCAGTCCGGCAAGAGCGCTGGCCTTTCCGGCAGCATCGGCGGCGTGGCCGACTCCTTCCTTGCCAAGAACAAGGCCAAGACGGCGGATGCCAAGCTGGCCCGGGCCACCAAGTGGATCGGCGCGGTCTTCATCGTCCTGACCCTGATCCTGAACGTTCTGTAAGCCGTTCCCATTGATAATACGCTTTGCCCCCGGACATCCATGGATGTCCGGGGACTTTTTCGCTATCCGGTCAGTCCTCCGTGGCCGTGGCGGAGCAGTAGAAGACCCCGGGCCGGGCCTCCACGCCGGAGAGGGCCAGGAGCTCCTCCACCGTGACGAAGGTGTAGCCCTCCGCCTGGAGGGCGTCCACGATCTCCAGGGCGGCATCCACCGTGGCGGGGATGGAATCGTGCATCAGGATGATGTCCCCGGCCTCCACCTTGTCCAGCACCGCGGCCACGTCCCGCTCCGTGTCCCGGAGCTTCCAGTCCTCGGGATCCACCGACCACTTGATGAGGGGCACGGCCACCTGCTGCCGCTGGGCCGCCGAGAGGAAGCCGTAGGGGGGCCGGAGCCAGTACTCCCCCTCCCCCAGGATCTCCCGCAGGGCGGCGTCGGTGCGGCCCACCTCCTGCCGGAGACCCCAGTCGCTCTCGTCCTTCAGGTTGGCGTGGCTCCAGCTGTGGTTGCCTACCTGGTGGCCCTCGTCCCGCATCCGGCGAAGCAGATCCTCGTTCCCGGCGATCTGCTGGCCCACCAGGAAGAAGGTGGCGCTGGCCCCCCGGGCCCGGAGGCCGTCCAGCAGGCGGGCGGTGGTGTCCCGGCGGGGCCCGTCGTCAAAGGTCAGTGCCACGAAGCGGCTCTCCGCCGGGAGCTCCGCCGTCCCCGCCGCCGGGCGGGCCGCCATCCGCCCCGGCAGCAGGCAGAGGAGGAGCAAAAGGGCGCAGAGCGCCCAGCGGCGTTTCCCCATGGCCAGACCTCCCGCGTTCATGATGCCCTTAGTCTGCGCCGGACGCGGCGTTTTACACTGGGAAAATGTAGCGCGGTTTCCCCTTCGCCGCGCCCGGCGCTTCGCCGCAAAATTTTGAAAACCGTCCCCGGAAGCCGTGCTTCCGGGGACGGTTTTTCTCAGCCGAGATTTCTCATGATGTCCAGAAACTGCAGGAAGAAGCTCCCCAGAATGACGATGCCCACCAGCCAGCCGATGGCTTTCTTGATCTCCGCCTCGGAAGGGGCGGCTTTCTGGGCGGCGGGCTTTGCCCGGGGCGGCAGGGGGCCGGAGGAGCCGGGAGCCCAGGAGAGGCCCTTTCCGGCGGCCTGGACGGGGGCCCAATGGGCGCTCCGGCTGCGATCCACGCCCCGATCCAGGCCCGTGGCCTTCCGGTGGCGGTTCTCGCTGTGGTACTCCTCGTGGAGGAAGGAGCCCTTGTGGTTGCTCTCGCTGATGCCCTCCACCCGGATCACGGAGCCGTCGGCACCGATCCGGTCGCCCTTGGGGAAGGCGAAGGCGCCGCAGCGGGGGCAGAAATCGTCGGTATCGAAGTCGTAGACCTTGCCGCAGTCCTCACATTTCACTTTCCGCATGGAACCATCCTTTCTCCGCCCGGGGCGGCCGCAGTATCTCTTCTACGGACAGTATAGCATAGGTGTGGGGGTGGAACAAGGGGGCGGATGAAAAATGCGGGAAACTGTGGACGTGGGCCGCCAGCCGTTCTTTCCCCAAGGGCCCATTCCCGTGAGCAGCGGGGAGTAGGCCGATGTGGGCATCGGCCCCTACGGATTTCCCCCCGGGAGCCTATTCCCGCAAGGGACGAAGGGCGCTGGCCGTCGGGAACACCGGCCCCTGCGGGAGTTGTGCGGGGCCCGAAGGGCAAAAAGGAAGTCCATTGCCGGTGGGCAATGGACTTCCTCAGGGCTTGGAATTACTTCACCAGCTCGATCATCGCGGTCTCCGCGGCGTCGCCGCGGCGAACGCCGGTGCGGGTGATGCGGGTGTAACCGCCGTTGCGGCCGTCATAGCTGGGGGCCAGCTCCTTGAAGACCTTCTTGCAGACATCCTCACGGGTGATGAAGCTCATGGCCTGGCGATAGGCGGCCAGGTCGTTCTTCTTGCCGAGGGTGATCATCTTTTCGGCCATGGGCTGGATCTCCTTGGCGCGGGTGAGAGTGGTCTCCATCTTACCCTTGTCCAGGAAATCCGTGACCTGCTGGCGCAGCATGGCCATCCGCTGATCGGTGGTCTTGCCGAGTTTGCGAGTTCCGGGCATTTCGGATTCCTCCTTATCAGGAATTTATCTCCCCGGCGGAGCGTCGCCGGGTGGCGTCAATCAGTTGTTGTCATCGCTGGCCAGGGTCAGGCCCATCATCGCCAGCTTGTTGATGACCTCCTCCAGGGACTTGCGGCCCAGGTTGCGCACCTTCATCATCTCATCCTCCGTCTTGGAGATCAGATCCGCCACGGTGTTGATGTTGGCACGCTTGAGGCAGTTGAAGCTGCGCACAGACAGATCCAGCTCCTCAATGGTCAGGTCCAGAACCTTGTTGCCTCCGGTCTCCGTCTTCTCCACCACGGTGGGCTTGGAGCCCACCGTCTCGGAGAGGTCGGTAAACAGGGTAAAGTGGTCGCAAAGGATCTTCGCGCCCAGGGAAACTGCGTCACGGGCAGAAATCGTCCCATCGGTCCAAACTTCCAGAGTCAGTTTGTCGAAGTCGCTGGATGCGCCCACCCGGGTGGGCTCCACCGTGAAGTTCACCTTACACACCGGAGTGTAGATGGAGTCCACGGGGATCACGCCGATCACGGTCTGGGGCTGGGCAGCCTTGTTGCGGTCTGCGGACACATAGCCGCGGCCATGGCTCAGGGTGATCTCCATGTTCAGGGAGGCGCCGCTGTCCAGGGTGGCGATGTGCAGCTCGGGGTTCAGAACCTCCACCTCGGCGTCGGCCTTGATGTCGCCGGCAGTCACCTCGCAGGGGCCGGCGGCTTCAATGTAGACGGTCTTGCCGCTCTCGGTGTGGAGCTTGGTCAGAAGGCCCTTGATGTTCAGGACGATCTCCGTCACATCCTCCTTCACACCGGGAATGGTGGAGAACTCGTGCTGGACGCCGGCGATCTTGATGGAGGTCGCGGCAGTCCCGGGCAGAGAAGAGAGCATAATGCGGCGCAGGGCATTGCCCAGCGTGGTTCCGTAACCGCGCTCCAGCGGCTCCACGACGTACTTGCCGTAGCTGGCCTCGCCGGGAGTCTCGATGCACTCAATCTGGGGCTTCTCAATTTCGATCATGCAGTTTACCCTCCTTCATCTTCTCGTTGCGGCGGAGCCTTGCGGCACGCCGCGTTCAGTTCCTAACATCCTCGAGGGTATCCTCCGATTACTTGGAGTACAACTCAACGATCAGGTGCTCCTCCACGGGAACGTCGATGTCCTCGCGGGCGGGAAGGCGGGTAACAGTGCCCTTCAGGGTGTTCTTCTCGCGCTCCATCCAGGCAGGCAGCAGGAACATGGGAGCATCCTGGCCCACCAGGCGCTTGAAGATCTCAGAGGAACGGCTGGACTCGGCGACTTCGATGACGTCGCCGGCCTTCACCTGGTAGGAAGGAATGTTGACCTTCTTGCCGTTGACGGTGAAGTGAGCGTGGCTCACCAGCTGGCGGGCCTGACGGCGGGTCATGGCGAAGCCCATGCGGTAGACGACGTTGTCCAGGCGGCGCTCCACGTTGATGAGCAGGTTGTCGCT
>CAKTSC010000063.1 GCA_934597465.1 uncultured Dysosmobacter sp. | reverse complement strand
CTGACGCACATGGCCCCGTGGCAGAAGGTCTCGATCTCCAGCTCCTTGGGGGTCTTGGCCCGGATCTCCGCGATCTCCGGGAGGCTCAGCTCCCGGGCCAGCACCACTCGGGTAGCGCCCAGGTCGTGCCAGGCCCGGGCACACTCGTAGTTCGCGATGGACTGCTGGGTGGAGACGTGGCGCTCGCAGCGGGGGGCGTACTTCCCCGCGAGAGAGAAGACCCCCAGGTCAGCCAGGATCAGGGCGTCCACCCCGGCGTCCTGGAGGAGCTCCAGGTGCGCCGGGAGGCTCACGACCTCGTTGTTCCTCGGCATGGTGTTCACGGTGCAGTGTACCTTGACGCCGTGGGCGTGGGCGAAGGCCACGGCTTTCGGCAACTCCTCCGACGGGAAGTTCCCGGCGAAGGCCCGCATGCCGAAGGCGGTACCCGCGAGATACACGGCGTCCGCCCCGTAGAGGACGGCCATCCGCAGCCGCTCCCAGTCTCCTGCCGGAGCCAGGAGCTCCGGCACCTTCCGCTTATCCGCCATAGTTGCCGCTGGCCAGGAAGGCGTTATGCTCGGAGAGGGTGGTGGAGAAGTGGTGCTTGCCGTCCTTGCCCAGGGCGTAGTAGTAGTACTCCGTGGTCTCCGGGTGGAGGGCAGCGTCGATGGAGGCGATGCCGGGGTTGGCGATGGGCGTGGGGGGAAGCCCGGCGTGGGTGTAGAGGTTATAGGGGGAGTCCACCTTCTTGTCGGCATTGGTGAGGGCACCCTCGTGATCCGGCAGGGCGTAGAGCAGGGCGGCGTCGATGTTCAGCATCTTATAGGTGCCGTGGCTGCCGCTGTCGTTGAGGCGGTTATAGATGACGGAGGCGATCTTGGCGTGATCCGTGCCGTCGGTCTCCTTCTCGATGAGGGAGGCGATGGTGATGATCTCCTTCATGCTGTAACCGGACTCCTCCACCGCCTGCATCCGCTCCTCTGTCATCTTGCGGTTGAAGTTGCTCAGCAGGCGCTTGAGGGCGGAGGTGGGGTTCTCGTTCAGGTAGAACTCATAGGTGTCCGGGAAGAGGTAGCCCTCCAGCCGAGAGAGCTCGCCGGTGTCCTTGACGAAATCGAAGGTGAAGCTGGCGTTCTTGGCGGCGTCGGTCAGGGCTTCCTCGGTGTTGACGCCCTTGCTGGCCAGGAGAGCGATGGTCTGCTGAACGGTGTAGCCCTCCGGGATGGTGACCTTCACCACCTCGGCGTTGAGATTGCCGGAGGCGTTGTGCATGGCGGAGATCAGTGCCAGATAGTCCATGTCCTGATCCAGGGTGTAGGTGCCGATGCCGATCTTGCTCTCGGCGTGGCTGAGGCGGCCCACCAGCTTAAAAAGCCACTTGTAGTTAATGAGGCCGTCGTCTTTCAGCTTGTCGGCGATGCTGGAGAGGTCATCCTCGGCGGTGATCTCCACTTCCGCCTTCACCGGGGCGCGGTTGAAGGAGCAGAACTCGCTGACAAGGAGCCAGCCCGTCCCCGCCAGGATGGCGGAGACTACCAGCACGAAAAGAAGGTACGGCAGCGGACGCATCCGCTGTCTCCGCTTGCGGGGATGGGATCCCTCCCCGGCCCGCCGGACTTCCCTGGCGTCCCAGCTGGCGGTATCCTGATGGTTGTAGTTGGACATAGTAAACCCTCCCGTGCCCGGCGGGGACTTCCCTTCCGGGCGCTGAATTTCACGGAGCAGGGGGAATCGGGGGGCTTCCCCTCCCCTTTCGCCGGGTCAGGCTCCCCTTCCCGCCCCGCCGCATAGGATATACGGCAGAAGCGAGGTGAAGGGTATGGGCTTTCACTCCGGCAATAACTGCTCCTGTCTCTGGTGGATCATTCTCATCGTTCTGCTGCTGTGCTGCTGCGGCGGCAACGGCTGCGGGAACAACGACGGCTGCGGCTGCTGAGATCCGGGCGCGAAGGGGGGCGCGGGGCGTCCCCCTTCCGCCGCCGGGCGGGACAGGCTCTTAAAGCAGCGTCTCTGCCTGCCGCCAGACCTCGGCGGCGATCTCCTTAATGCTCCGGGGCTCGCCGTCCCGGGCGCAATGGAGCACCGTCCAGCCGCAGTCCCGCACGATCTCCTGGGCGGCGGCCCGGCAGTTTTTGAGATAGGTCTCATCCTGCTCATGGATGTCGGCGTGGGTGCCGGTGGCGGCCTCCCGCCGGCGCATCATTTTCTCCGTGATCTCCGTGGGCATGTCAAGATAGAGCACAAGATCCGGCTCCGGCAGGCCCATCAGGCGGTACTCCGTGTCAAAGAGCCAATGGAGGAAGTCCTTCCGTTCGCCTGGCAGTAGCTTGGATGCCTGGTGGACGGCGTTGGAGGTGGTGTAGCGATCCGCCACCACGAGCCCTCCGGCCTCATAGAAGGGGCCCCAGTCCTGCTTGTAGGAGGCGTAGCGATCCATGGCGTAAAAGAGGGACGCCGCGTAGGCGTTCACATCCCCGGGGTGCTTACCCAGGTTGCCGTCCAGATACTCCTGCACCATGGCCGCCGAGGGCTTGCCATATCGGGGAAAATTGATGTGCTGGTAGGGGATGCCCTTCCGGGCCAGGTGCTCACAGAGGAGCCGGGACTGGGTGGCCTTGCCGGAGCCGTCCGTCCCCTCAAAGACGATGAGTTTTCCCTTCATTTTCCCCGCTTCTCCCTTCGGACATGCAGCAAAAAGAGCGGCAGCTTCATCATCCGGCCGATGCGCTTGGGCTCCTTGCAGAGGCGGTAAAACCACTCCAGGCCATGATCCGACCAGAACTTCGGGGCCCGCTCGACGACGCCCGCGAAGACATCCAGGCTGCCGCCGAGGCCGCAGAGGAGATGGGCCCCGGTCTCCGGGCCCCACTGGGCCATCCAGAGCTCCTGCTTGGGAGCTCCCAGGCAGACGAAGACGCAGTCCGCCCCGCTCTGCCGGATGGCCTCCGCCACCGGGGCGTCGTCCTGGAAATAGCCGTCGTGTGTCCCGGCGATCTTCAGGCCGGGATACTGGGCCGCCAGGCGCTCCGCCGCCTTTTCCGCCACGCCGGGCTTGGCGCCCAGGAGGTAGAGGGACTTCCCTTCCCTGGCCATCTCCCCCATGAGTCCGGCGGCAAACTCGATGCCGGGGGTCTTCTCCTTCAGGGGCGTGCCCAGCATGGCGGCGCCCTGCACGACGCCGATGCCGTCCGGCAGTACCAGGTCTGCGCCGTTGACGGCGGCCATGGCCGCCGGGTTTTCCCGGCAGACCTCCACGATCTCCGGGTTGGGGGTCACCACGTAGTGGCAGCCCTCCTCCGTCAAAAGGCGCGCGCCCGCCGCCACGGCTTCCGCCATGGTGAGGTTGTCAAAGCCCACACCCAGTACATCGATCCGCACGAGATCACTCCTTGCTGTTTCTGACATCCCGCCGCCCATCGGGGCAGCTTTAGGATAAGGCATACGCATACAGGATAGATGATATCACAGTTCCCCTCATTTGTCCAATCCTAAAATCACATGGTGGAAAGAAGCGGCGCGGAAGCCTCGGGATACGGGCAGGAAAAAGGGCGGGAGCGTGGCTCCCGCCCTTTCCCTGTTGTCTTTTTACACCGCCAGACGGCTCTCCTTCTTCCCCGCCGGGAGTTGGGCCAGCACCACAGCCACGAACATCAGTGCGCAGCCGAGATACTCCCGCCCGCTCATCCGGTCTCCCAGGATCAGGGCCCCGGAGATGGTGGCGAACACCGACTCCAGGCTCAGAAGCAGGGAGATGACGGTGGGATTGGAATCTTTCTGGGCCAGGATCTGCAGGGTGTAGCCCGCGCCGCTGGACATGATGCCGGCGTAGAGCAGCGGCCCCATGCTGAGCCGGACGGCCTGCCAGGTGGGGGTCTCCCAGGCCATCGCCCCCAGGGCGGAGAGCAACGTCACCGTGACCATCTGGACGCAGGAGAGCTCCACGCCGTCCACCTTGGCCCCGAAATGGTCGATGAAGAGGATCTGCACGGCGTAGCAGAGGGCGCAGAGCAGCAGGTAGATATCCCCGATGGCGAGAGCGGTGAAGCCCCCCTCCTTCACGCAGAGGAAGTAGAGCCCCGCCACGGCCACCACCACGGCCACCCACACCGTCCAGGGGGCCTTCCGCCGCAGGAAGACGCCCAGGATGGGCACGATGATGATGTAGAGGGCGGTGAGGAAGCCCGCCTTTCCGGCGGTGACGGTCTCGATGCCCAGCTGCTGGAGATTCGCCCCCAGGCACATGGCGGCGCCGCAGCAGAGGCCGCCTAAGACCAGGTCCTTCCGGTAGCCGGTCCGGGCGGGGACGGGGTGCTTCTTCCGACGGTAAAGGCAGAGCAGCGCCAGCAGCGCCGCCGCGATGAGGGACCGCAGGGCGTTGAAGGTGAAGGCCTGCAGGTAGTCCGCCCCCAGGCTCTGGGCCACGAAGCCCGTGCCCCAGATCAGCGCCGCCAGGACGGCGCAGCTATTCTGCTTGACGTGAGTCGCTTTCATTGCTCTTGCCTCCGCTTGGGAAAGATGATAAAATAAATAAATGTCCCCTCCGGGGGACGGAAAACAGCAGTATAGCACGGAGGTGGGCGAATGGCAAGGCTTTCCCGGGATTTCTTTGACCGCGACACCCTGACGGTGAGCCGGGAGCTGCTGGGGAAGTACCTCTGCCGCCGCCTGGAGAGCGGGGAGCTCCTGGCCCTGCGGCTCACGGAGACGGAGGCATACATCGGCCGTTGCGACAAGGCATGCCACGCCTACGGCGGCCGCCGCACCGCCCGGACGGAGCCCCTCTTCCTGCCGCCGGGCCATGCCTACATCTACCTCATCTACGGCATGTATCACTGCCTGAACCTGGTGACGGAGCCGGAGGGGGAGCCCGCCGCCGTGCTCCTCCGGGCCGGGGAAGCGGTCTTAGGCGGGGACAGCATCCGCCGTTTCCGCTTTGGGGATGCCCCATGGAATGCCTACCGGCGGAAGAATTTCCTCAACGGCCCCGGGAAGCTCTGTGAAGGGCTTTTCCTTACCAGGGCGCAGAACGGCATGGATCTCATGGGGGATACTCTCTTCCTCTGCGACGACCCGGTGGATCTGGGGCTTCCGCCGCCGGAGAAGCATTGCGAGGCCGTCCGCACCTCGCCCCGCATCGGCATCGACTACGCGGAGGAGGCCAGGGACTTCCCCTGGCGCTTCCAGCTCATCCAGGAGGATTGAATATGCTCTACCTTTTCGATATGGACGGCACCCTCATCGACTCCAACGGCATCTGGAAGGACGTGGACAGCGCCTTCCTGGCCCGCCGGGGCCTGCCCTACACCAAGGAGTACTACGAAGGCGTGGCCCACACCATCTTCCCCCTGGCGGCCAAGTTCACCAAGGAATTCTGCCATCTCCCTGAGAGTGAGGAGGCGATCATGGCGGAGTGGATGGAGCTGGCTCAGGGGCTCTATGCCAACGTCCCCGTGAAGCCCGGCGTCCGGGATTACCTGCGCCAGTGCCGGGATCGGGGCATCCGGATGGCCGTCGTTACCTCCAGCGTGCCAGAGCACTGCCGGACGGCCCTCGCCCATCTGCAGCTCCTCCCCTTCTTTGAGCGCATCACCTTCGCCCAGGAGCTGGGGGTGGAGAAGAAGGAGCCCACCCTCTGGCGGAAGGCGGCGGAGTTGGCGGGCGTCGGGCCGGAGGACTGCGTCATGTTCGATGACAGCATCGCCGCCTGCCGGGGCGCCCACGCCGCCGGGATGCGAACCGTGGGTGTCTACGACCCCTACTTTGCCGGGGAGGAAGCCGCCATGCGGGATTTCTGTGACCGCTACATCCTGAGCTTCCAGGAACTGCTGGATCCCCAAAACTGCCTGGACTGAACGCAAAAACGCCGTGCCCAACTTGGGCACGGCGTTTTTTATCCCCGGTAAACGCGCATGGAGGGGGCTTCCGCCTGCCAGTCCAGCGCGATCAGCGTCCCGAAAACGCGGCCGATGTTCCGGCGGAGCTTCCCCCGCTGCTGCTGGTAAATGGTTCGGATGACCTCCCGCAGGAGGACATCCTCCGGGACAGCGGAGACAGCCCCGGTGCTCTCCGCTTCCGGCGGCTCCGCCTCGCCCCGGAGGAGGCTCCGTACCGTGAGGCCCAGGGCGTCCGCCAGGGGTTCCAGCAGGGCGACATCCGGGAAGCCTGCGCCCCGTTCCCACTTGCTCACCGTCCGATCCGAGATGCGCAGGGTCTCCGCCAGCTGCCGCTGGGTGAGGTCCTTTGCCTTCCGGGCATCCATAATGAGAACCCCGGTCTTTCCGCTGTCCATGCTCCTTGCCCCTTTCTCTGGGGAAATTGTACCACAGCCTGCCCTCCCTGCCAACCAACGGAGCTTAGAGCTGCTGGTTTTCCCGGAAATTCCGGGATTTTTTTCGATTCTTCCCTTGACAGGAACGTTTGTTCGATTTATAATCAGAGTTAGAAAGAACATCTGTTCGATAGGAGGATTCCCGCTATGACAACTACCACCTTTCTCTTCGTGCTCACCGGCATCGCTACCCTCACCGCCCAGGTCTTCCGGATCATTGATGCCATCGAGCGGCCTGCCCGCCGCACCCGCAAGGCGTACTGATGGATGTCTCGGAGAAGCTGGGCATCCTGACGGACGCCGCCAAGTATGACGCCGCCTGCACCTCCAGCGGCGCCCGCCGGGGCTTCCGGCAGGGGTATATCGGCAGCACCAGCTCCTCCATCGCCGGCTGCTGCCACAGCTTCTCCGCCGATGGCCGCTGCGTCACGCTGCTGAAGGTGCTGCTGACCAACAACTGCGTCTACGACTGCCAGTATTGCGTCAACCGCCGGACCAACGACACTCGCCGGGCCATGTTCACCCCGGAGGAGCTGGCGGAGCTCACCATCGAGTTCTATCGCCGCAACTATATCGAGGGCCTCTTCCTCTCCTCCGGCGTTTTCCGCAGTCCGGACTACACCATGGAGCTGATGATCCGGGCCCTGCGCATCCTGCGGGAGACCTATCGCTTCAACGGCTACATCCACGCCAAGACCATCCCCGGCGCCGCGCCGGATCTGGTGGAGCAGCTGGGACTGCTGGCAGACCGGCTCAGCGTCAACATCGAGCTGCCCTCCGAGCGGGGGCTGCAGCTCCTGGCACCGGACAAGACCAAGCGCGCCATCCTTGCCCCCATGCGGCAGATCACCGGACGCACCCGGGAAAACCGGGAGGAGCTGGTGAAGTACCGCCATGCGCCCAAGTTCGCCCCTGCCGGGCAGAGCACCCAGATGATCGTGGGGGCCACCCAGGACACGGATCTTCACATTCTGCGCCTTACCCAGGGGCTCTATGACCGCTACCGGCTGAAGCGGGTCTTCTTTTCCGCCTACGTCCCGGTGGTGGAGAGTGCCCT